>NZ_KV830211.1:0-1589 GCF_001836705.1 Neisseria sp. HMSC061B04 | reverse complement strand
CCTAGCATAACTGCTAATCTACGTCAGCCCCTTAGATAAAGAAATTGCTCTTGAAAACAATATCAAGAAGATTACTTATGGTTCTAAACACGAGATTATATGGCAAGACTAAAAATACAATAAAGGTCGTCTGAAAAAGGTTCAGACGACCTTTAAAATTATAAATGGATAGATTTTTTGGCTATCCTATTTCGATAACATTTCAAGATTTTTCTGCACAGAAAAAGGAATACAGCAACTGTATCATCTCGGTTACCCTCGGATCCGCAATGTAATATTGCCGTTCCCGATGGTTCACTTCAAACGATACCAAACCGGCTTCACGTAGTAGGGCTAATTGGCTGGACATTGCCGCTTGCGGCAGTCCGGATGATTCAGCCAACTCGGTTACATTGTGCGGCCTTTCATGTAGTTTGCACAATACGGCGAGGCGGTTGGGATTGGCCAGAAGTTTGAGAAAAGCGCTGGCTTCTTCGTAGGGAGGTTGATTGTCGGCAATAGTCATTTTTCGCGCTTTTCGGCAAATGAGGAGGTCGAATTATCAGTCATAATGGCCTCAGCAGCAACTTTCAGACGGCCTTTGTTTAAGGGTTCCATGGCATTTTGGCCAGTAGGCGTGCCATGCCGCAGAATCCGGTTAGTCCGGCCGTTAACAGGCCTGCGCCGACCATCACGTCTATCAGATAAAACCAAGGCGATACCAGCCAACCTGCCAGCACGCCCAACAGAATCAAACTGCCCGCTATGGTTTGCACCTGCCGCATGATGTCCGGTGCCGACTGGTCGGCAACAATAGGAAGTCCTACTGATTTCCATGCCAGTAAGCCGCCTTCTAGAATATAACATTCGCGACCTTGGCTAAGTGCTGACAATATTGTTTCTGACCGTGTTGTACGTTTACCGCTCAGGCAATAAAAAATCAGGCATGGGGCCGTATCATCGGGCAGTTTGTCTCGCTGCTGTTCAGGCGGAAGGGATAATGCACCGCCAATATGCCCGCCCCGATATTCGGCTTGGCTTCGGATGTCCACTGCCAACGCGCCCTCACGGATTTTTGCCATTGCTTCAGAAGGCTTGATTTGCGGGAGTTGTCCGACCGTACTCATGTTTTGCCTTCTTTATTTTTTGTTGATGCGGCAGGTGTTGATGCCCAATAAGCTGTACAGCGCGCAGTTGCCAATCAGTGCTGTACCCAGGGGGATGATGCCCAGCCAACCCCACCAGCCAATGTGTCCGGTAGCGGCCGCAGCAATCAGCGCAACACCGATAACAATACGGATTACGCGATCTAAAGTACCCAAGTTTCGTTTCATTTTATTGCTCCTTGTTTAAGAATGGATTGTCTATAAATAAACATATATAACAAAAATCATATATGAGAAATATTATAGCTTTAAAGATGACTTTGTCAAATGGTTTACAGTAAAAGTGTAATGAATATTTGCATTGTATTTTTTAAACGCACAAATAGAATCAATCTCCAACGGCATGGTTAAATGTAAAAATACAGCCTGATATTTTCAGACGGCACTGGAGATGATCTATATAATATTTTATGGGGCTGACGTAGATTAGCCCTAAATTCCACA
>NZ_KV830210.1:826-1666 GCF_001836705.1 Neisseria sp. HMSC061B04 | reverse complement strand
CAGGCGTTTGGAAGGTTGATGTACAAAACAACGGTAAACCGACAGTAACTAAAAATGGTGGAAATATTAATGGTAGTCAAGGAAAAAATGTAACGGTTACAGGCCGATATGGCGAAACTGGTACGATGAATACAACTGTTAATCAAAGAGTCGGTACAAGCGCGATTCAAAAAACTGCTACGGGTGTATGGTTTGGCTCATCAGCTGCAAATGCGTTAAGTAAAAACGGTTCATATGTAGCAACACAGTTAAGAGCTGGTAATTATCAGTCAGCATTTGAGGGTTCAGTTCTTGCTTTAGGAGATTTCGGAAATAATTTATTCGGAGGATTGCCTGAATCAATTGTAAATTTGGGGCGTTCTTTAGGTTTAGTAAATAGTCCGTCGCCTCAACAATTTAGAGATGCAGCAGAAAGATTTTATGCTGGCCAACGCCAAGCAGAAGCCGAAGGCAACTACCAAAAAGCAGTAGCACAAGCAGCAGCTAAAAAAGCAGCAGAAGCAGCACAAAAAGCTAAAGCACAGCAAGAAAAAAAAGAAAATTTAGAAAAACAAGAAAAATCTGGAAAAAATGTTGTACTCGTAAGGTTTCGCGAATGGGGTGGGGGCGAAGCCGAAATTGTTGAGTGGAAAAGCTATGAAACATCTTTTGGTGTTGGTAGATCTGATTATGGAAATTATCATTTATACGACATGAAAAATTCTAGTATTTCTATTAAATATTCAAATGATTTAACAATTACATATAGTCCAAAATTTTCGGGTAAATATGGTCGGTTTTTAAGTATCAGTACTTATCCCAATAGTGAATTAAACCGTCAAAATATTATAAATAATAATG
>NZ_KV830210.1:0-726 GCF_001836705.1 Neisseria sp. HMSC061B04 | reverse complement strand
ACCGTCAAAATATTATAAATAATAATGATTCAGTTGATATTAATGACTTCATGCTGACACAAAAAGAAATGTTAGACATTCTTAAGCGTATGCTTGAAAACAATCAGACAAACCATGCCGAGTTGATGAACCAATTGGCAAAAATGGGCGTTATGAATCAATCTGCCGAGCCAAGCACATTTAGTCCCGACACCGCACTTAGTGCGCCATATACACCTGAAGGCAGCAGCACTCCCCAACAGACAAGGTTTAGGATGAATCAAGACGGTACTGTAGGCGTTGATTATGTACCGCGTCCAGATTTAAAGCCAAACAGCCCAGAAGCACCAAATAAGCCCGAAAAGACAACACCGAGCAGACAGGAGAGTCCGGACACGCCAAACGCACCGAATAGCCCTAATTCTCCCAATACACCGAATGAGCCGAACAGTCCGAATAGTCCAAACAATCAACAAACGCCAAAACAGCAAGAAAATGGCCTTTGTTCGTTGTTTCCAAACATCGCAGCGTGTGCAGATATGGGCAATGCAGAAGAAAAAGATCTAAACATTCCGCAAAACGATCAAGATATAGGCACTCTGAAACCGTTGGAACACTTCCAGACGGACGGTGTTTGTCCAAGGCCACAATCATTTGATTTTGGATTGTTTGGCCGATTCGAAATGGGTTATGACACAATTTGCGACATTGCACGAAAAATCAGGCCAATTTTGATTTTAATTTGCA
>NZ_KV830209.1:0-1186 GCF_001836705.1 Neisseria sp. HMSC061B04 | reverse complement strand
CATGGCTAAGGAAAAATTTGAACGTAGCAAACCGCACGTAAACGTTGGTACTATCGGTCACGTTGACCATGGTAAAACCACTCTGACTGCTGCATTGACTACTATTTTGGCTAAAAAATTCGGTGGCGCTGCAAAAGCTTACGACCAAATCGATAACGCTCCTGAAGAAAAAGCCCGCGGTATTACCATTAATACTTCACACGTAGAATACGAAACTGAAACCCGTCACTACGCACACGTAGACTGCCCGGGCCACGCCGACTACGTTAAAAACATGATTACTGGTGCTGCCCAAATGGACGGCGCTATCTTGGTATGTTCCGCAGCTGACGGTCCTATGCCGCAAACTCGCGAACATATTCTGTTGGCTCGCCAAGTAGGTGTACCTTACATCATCGTGTTCATGAACAAATGCGACATGGTTGACGATGCCGAGTTGTTGGAACTGGTTGAAATGGAAATTCGTGACCTGCTGTCAAGCTACGACTTCCCAGGTGACGACTGCCCGATCGTACAAGGTTCTGCACTGAAAGCTTTGGAAGGTGATGCTGCTTACGAAGAAAAAATCTTCGAACTGGCTGCCGCTTTGGACAGCTACATCCCAACGCCTGAGCGTGCCGTAGACAAACCTTTCTTGTTGCCTATCGAAGACGTATTCTCTATCTCTGGCCGTGGTACAGTAGTAACCGGTCGTGTAGAGCGCGGCATCATCCACGTTGGTGACGAGATCGAAATCGTAGGTCTGAAAGAAACCCAAAAAACCACTTGTACCGGCGTTGAAATGTTCCGCAAACTGCTGGACGAAGGTCAAGCAGGTGACAACGTAGGCGTATTGCTGCGTGGTACTAAACGTGAAGACGTAGAGCGTGGTCAAGTATTGGCTAAACCAGGTACCATCACTCCTCACACCAAGTTCAAGGCAGAAGTATACGTACTGAGCAAAGAAGAGGGTGGTCGTCACACTCCATTCTTCGCTAACTACCGTCCACAATTCTACTTCCGTACTACCGACGTAACTGGTGCAGTTACTTTGGAAGAAGGCGTAGAAATGGTAATGCCGGGTGAGAACGTAACCATTACTGTAGAACTGATTGCGCCTATCGCTATGGAAGAAGGTCTGCGCTTTGCGATTCGCGAAGGTGGCCGTACCGTAGGTGCAGGTGTGGTTTCTTCTATTATCGCTTAA
>NZ_KV830208.1:0-21856 GCF_001836705.1 Neisseria sp. HMSC061B04 | reverse complement strand
TTATTTTTCTAAAAACACCTCAAATCTTCCCTATCCGCTTCCCAAATCCAACCCGGTTCAATACTAAGGCCGTCTGAAAGAGTATTTCAGACGGCCTTTTGAATTTGACCTATGTTTTAATTTATATTGTTGACGCTTGTTTTTTGGTATGATGTTTCTTTGAGTTTATTTCAGCTTCGAGTTTGCTATGTCTGTCTATACCAGTGTTTCCGACGCTCAAATGCGCGATTTCTTGCTGCAATATGATTTGGGAGATTTTGTCTCTTTGCAGGGGATTGCCCAAGGGATTACTAACAGTAATTATTTTCTGACTACCTCAACCGGTCGTTATGTATTGACTGTTTTTGAGGTTTTAAAATCAGAGGAACTGCCTTTCTTTTTAGAGCTAAACCAACACTTGAGCCAAAATGGCGTTGCCTGCGCCGCTCCGATTGCTCGTAAAGATGGTGGACTGCATTCTATTTTGGCCGGAAAACCTGCTTGCTTGGTAACTTGTTTGAATGGCTCCGATACCGGCTGGCCGACTGAGGCACAATGTTTCCACACTGGTGCGATGTTGGCCAAAATGCATTTAGCCGGCCAAGATTTTCCTTTAAAAATGAAAAATCCCCGTTATGATGGCTGGTGGCACGATGCCTGCACTCAGTTGCTCCCGGTTTTAGATAGCGAAGATGCCAAACTGCTTCAAGCTGAAATTGCTGCTTTAGATGAAAATCTTGGAGAACATTTGCCTTCCGGTATTATCCATGCCGATTTATTTAAAGACAACGTACTGCTTAATGGAGATGAAGTTTCCGGCTTTATCGATTTCTATTATGCGTGCAATGGTAATTTCATGTACGACTTGGCCATTGCAGTTAACGACTGGGCGCGGACAGCCGATAATAAATTAGACCCTGCTCTTTATGATGCTTTTATCCATGGCTATGAAAGCGTGCGTCCTTTATCTGATGAAGAACGTGCATATTTCCCTACTGCACAAAGAGCCGGATGTATCCGTTTCTGGGTGTCCCGCCTACTGGATTTCCATTTTCCTCAATCAGGTGAAATGACATTTATTAAAGACCCGAATGCCTTTAGAGATCTGTTATTGAGTCTTAAATAATATATAGATAAAAGGCCGTCTGAAATTCAGACGGCCTTTTATCTAATGTCCTCCCCCACTGGAACCGTTAAATGGCGGCCTTGCCAGCCAAATAATGGGGATCATGCTGATGAATATGATACTGCCTGCCAAGAAGATTTCATTTGAGCCAATAATAAAGCCTTGCTGGGAAATGGTACTATTTATCGCAGCCAGGGCTTGCTCTTTGCTCAGGCCATTGGCCATCATGCCTTGAATAGATTGGTTGCTGATTGAGGACAATGAATTAATATGTTCGGTCAGCTGAGTATGGTGCAGAGCTTCGCGTCGTTCCCACATGGTACTGACAACGGATACTCCGACACCGCCCATAAACACACGCAAGAAGTTAGACAGGCTACTGGCTGAGGCAATTTGATTGCCTTTCATATGCGACAGCGTGATACTGGTCAAAGGCAGGAAGAACATGGCTACGCCTAAACCCTGCCAAAATTGCGGCCAAACAACGTTGCTCATATCCATGCCGGCATAAAAATCGGTTCGCCAATGGAATGTGTAGGCAAACACCAAGAAGCTGGCACTGACAAACAGGCGCATATCGACGCGATTACCAAACTTACCGATAATCGGCGACAGAATAATCGGCAAAAAACCCACTGGCGCAGCAGCCAAACCTGCCCAAGTGGCGGTATAGCCGAGATTTGATTGCAACACCAAAGGCAGCAGGGTCAATGTGCCCATATAGACCATAAAGCCCAAGGATGTCGCAACAACGCCTATCGTAAAGTTTCTATTTTTAAACAATGACAAATCAACAATCGGGTATTTCTCGCCCAGCTCCCAAACAATAAAATAGGTCAGAAACACCAAAGCGGTAACGCCCAAAACGATAATCTCTCCCGAGGCAAACCAATCCAACTCTTTGCCCCTATCAAGCATCATTTGCAATGCGCCGATACCGACAATCATCAACACCAGCCCGACGTAATCAATCGGCGCCCTGACGATTTCGGTTTCCCTGTGTCTAAGCTGTTTCCAAGCAATGGAGGCGGATAAAACCCCGATTGGGATATTGATAAAGAAAATCCATCCCCAATGCCAGTTGTCTGAAATCCAACCGCCCAAAATCGGTCCCAATACAGGGGCAACGACGACAGTCATCGCCCATAAGGCCAGTGCCAATGTTCGTTTTTCAGGCGGATAGGAAGCCATCAGAAGACTTTGGGACAAGGGAATCAAAGGCCCGGCGATAAAGCCTTGCAACACTCGGAAAAAAACCAAGGCTTGAAGATTATGCGCCATACCGCACAGCCATGACGTTACGACAAACCCGATCACGGCAGCAATAAAGATTTTAACCTCGCCAAACCGCTTGGCCAAAAAGCCGGTCAGAGGGACGGAAATGGCATTGGCTACGGCAAATGAGGTAATCACCCAAGTGCCCTGCGTGGTCGCCGCACCCAAATCCCCTGCGATAACGGGCACGGCGACGTTGGCGATGGTGCTGTCCAAGACTTCCATAAATACGGCCAAGCTGAGCGCCAACGTTGCCAACACCAGCTTAAACCCTTGTAACGGCGGATAATTCATATTTTTAAACTATAAGACAACCGCCAAAGCGGTTGATTGAAGAGAATCAATATTTCAGACGGCCTGAGCCTTCAATAAAAGACCCAGGCCGTCTGAAAAGATTATTTTGCGTATTGCTCGAAGATTTTATCGACTAAAGCATCGGCGGCCTTCCAATCCACACTTTCCGTTTCCGCCAGCGCAGTATTTCGTTCTGCCTCGGCAGTCATGGCTTTACCGCTGCCCTTCTCGGCAACATCGACTTTAACAGTCATCGACAAACCGACACGGAGCGGATTTTTTTGCAATTCTTTGGCATCCAAACTGATGCGCACCGGCACGCGTTGTACGACTTTAATCCAGTTGCCCGTTGCATTTTGCGCCGGCAGCAATGAGAACGCACTGCCCGTACCTGCCGACAAACCCATGACCTTGCCATGGTAAACTACTTTACTGCCGTACAAATCGGCTGTCATTTCAACAGGCTGGCCGATTTTCATTTTACGCAGTTGCGATTCTTTAAAGTTGGCATCCACCCACAATTCAGACAGAGGCACAACGGCCATCATCGGCGTACCTTGCGCGATACGTTGGCCGACTTGGACATTGCGTTTGGCAATTTGGCCGCTGATTGGCGAACGGATTTGCGTACGTTGCAGATTCAGCCAAGCGTCTTTGATGTGGCTGATGGCCGTCTGAACCGCCGGTTGTTGGCGCAGCGGAATATTGCTGCCCAATGCTGCCTGAGCAGAAACTTCTTCCGCCTCAACCGCTTTTAATGCAGCCTGAGCCTGAACCACAGCGGCACGGGCATGGCTGAGTTCTTCGCCGGAAACCGCTTCCGTACCCGCCAAAGATTCGCGGCGGCGCAAATCGGCTTGCGCACGGGCCAGATCGGCTTTGCGCAACAATACTTGCGCTTTGGCTTTTGAATTGACCGCAGTTTGCTGTTTGTTTTGACGGATGGCCTGAATCAATTCATTTTGCGCGCGATCGTATGCCAGCTGAAAATCGCTGTCATCCAAAGCCACCAACACATCGCCTTTTTTCACGACGTCCGTATCGTCATACATGACTTTGCGCACCGTGCCGTTTACCTGCGGCGTAATCATCACCAAATGACCGGCCACATAAGCATCTTCCGTTTCTTCTTCATGCTGCCAAAACAGGAAATACGCCAAAGCAACTGCGGCTGCCGTAATAAGAAATAAGAGTGTAACGATAACCAAATTGCGTTTGCGATGCGTTTTAGCGCCGGAAGTGGCTACTTCCGTTTCATTTTGGACATTATTTTTTTCTGATTGAGTATCCATAAGTCCCAACTTTAATTCTGTACATGTGATAACGATATTATTGTCTTGCCGGGCTGCTGGCTCTACCCTCAACCCAATACGCGCACGAAACGCGCTAAGGGGTCATATTCTATAGTTACACTCTATTCATTACAATAATTTCTTCCGGTAGCAAATGTAAATCAGGTAAGGAAAAGGCCGTCTGAAATCCCTTTCAGACGGCCTGCCGTTTGATAAAACGTTTATTTCTTATTTAATTTAAAGCCTCCGCCCAACTGGGTATTGAGGTTACTCCAAGCTGTCAGATATTCTGCATGGTATTGGACTGCCGACATTTTCGTACGCACAGCTTCGTCTTGTTTTTGCAAAGCAGTCAAGCCGTTATCCAAGCCTGCACGAACGCGTCCTTTCGCATTTTGCACAGATTTATCTGCAATATTGACCATCTTGCTCCAAGTATCTTGTCGGCTTTTCAGGCTTTGATAGTCCACGACGGCATCTGCCGCCGCACGCATGGCGTTCAAAACAGTTTGGTCGTACACGGCAACCTGCTCGTTATATTGGGCGCGTTTGCCTGCCAATTTGGATTGCAGCGCGCCGGAAGTAAACAATGGCAAATTCAAAGCCGGAACAATGCCCAACATACCGGATGTCCGTCCGCGAATCAGATTGAACGCATCAATGTGCGTCATACCTGCCAAAACTTTCAACTCGATATTCGGGTAAAACTCTGCTTCGGTCGATTTGACGATATGCCATTTCTCTTCAAGCAAGGCTTTTTGTGCCGCGATATCGGGACGAGCCGCCAGCAAATCCGCTTCAATACGGCTAACCGGCAATGACGGCACAGCGGCCATTTTTTCCGGAACCTGTCCATTTAATGCACCCGGTACACGGCCGGTTAATACAGCCAGACTGTTGCGGATTTTCTCGTTTTTCTGAGTCCATGCCGATTTTTCAAGCTGCAATTGTTGTTGCGCCATTTCCAGAGCGTGCAACGCATCGGCAGGAGCCAGCTGCGCTTTAACGCGTTGTTGCATCAGTTTTAATGCTTTATCCGCCAACTCTATGCGCGTATCCAGCAGTGCCAGTTGTTCTGTCGCCATCTGCCACGCAAAATATTGTGCGGCTACGGCATGAGCCAGCTCGGTGCGGATGTGCTGCGCCTCATAAACCGCAGCCCGGCTTTTTCCCAAAACGGCTTGAATCTGCTCTCGGTTTTTACCCCAAAAGTCAAAAACCAAGCTGCCTTGCAAGGCTGCGTTCGCCAAAACCAATGTATGGTCGGTATCGACCATACCGGCCTGAGGCTTGGGTGAAACATAAGCACCCAGACCTGTAACGCCCAAGCCGACTTGCGGTTTGTTTGCGGCCCCTACAACGCCCAGCTGCGCCTGAGCCTGCTCAAACCTTGCTTTGACAACACGCAGATTGGTAGATGTCTGAATAGCGGAAGCAATCAAATTGTTTAATTTTTGATCTTTCAGCTTCATCCACCAGCCGTCTTGGGCAGCAGCGGCAGATTGGCCTTGCGGCAGCGGATAGGCTGTTGTCTCATCCAAAGGCGACTGTTTACCGAAGGGCGCACATGCCGCCAACAGCGAAACTGCGGCAACGCATACGCTTGATTTGACCAAACCTAATTTCATACAGACTCCGTTTATGTGTGCCTGCCGCAGACCATCAGGCCGTCTGTTGTCAATTGCCCAAACGGTTCAACAGTTTACCCAACAGGTGTTGCAGCGTATCATAATCCTCTTTCGTGAAATCTTCCCACGCTTGGCCGCTCTGACGGGCAATTTGCGGCCATACTTCGTGGATAAAGGTCTCACCCGAAGGGGTTAATTTTAGCACAATCTGACGGCGGTCTTTTTGATTGATATAACGCTCCACCCAGCCGCGCTCGACCATGTCATCCGACAGGCGTGTGGCACTGGTGCGCGTCAAGTCCATCAAGTCGCTCAAGCGCGAAGGCAGGATTTCGCTGTTTGGGCTGACGTAAACCGCCATCAGGGAAAACCACAGATTTTCATTGATGCCGAACGCTTTCAGGTTTTCATTCAAATGGCTGCTCAAACGTTCGGTTACAATGCGCAACATGCGGGATACTTGGTTTTGCTGCTCGGGAAATTGAGGCAGGCGGGTGGAAAGCAAATGCATTGCATTGACTAATTCGGTTTGTGAAAAACTCATAAATTCCTTCTTTCTGAGTGAATTATTTTATCCGATACCAATCAGAATAAAATATGATGTAATAATTTACTTTAAGATACCAATTACTTACTTTAAGACGTTATACTAATTCAGATGATTATTTTAGTGTATGAAAATCTGATAATCGGTTACATGATCCTACTAAACGGATTTTTCTATGCCTAAATCATGAAAAATCGACCCCAAAAAAGGCCGTCTGAAACCTTGATTTCATCTTTCAGACGGCCCCGATGACAGATTAAAATAAGCTTTTCCATTTAAAACCGGATGCAAACCATGAACACTTCCGCCTTTTTCCCCCACATTACCCTTATCGGCGTCGGTTTAATCGGCGGTTCGTTCATGCTCGACCTCAAACGCTTGGGGCTGGTGCAAAGCGTTACCGGCATCGACACCAATGCCGACAACCTCAATTACGCGCTCGACTGCGGCATCATCGACCATGCCTATCCGAATATTTGCGCCGAAAGCATCGGCCATGCCGATTTGGTTTTGATTGCCACGCCGGTCTCCGTCCTGCCTGACGTATGCCGCGACATCAAACCTTTCTTAAAAGAAACGGCCTGCGTTTCCGATGTCGGCAGCACCAAACAATCGGCACTCGATGCCTTCCGCACCCACTTGTCCGAACGCCTGCCGCAATGTTTTGCCGCCCACCCGATTGCCGGTTCGGATCAAAGCGGTGCAAAATCCGCTCGTTGCGGTTTGTTTCAAAACAGCCGCCTGATCATTACCTTGCACGGCCAAGAGGCTTCAGACGGCCTAAGACGGTTGAAAAGCCTGTGGCAGGGGGTTGGTTCGCAGATTTTCACTATGAGTGCCGAAGAACACGACAATATTTTTGCCGCCGTTTCCCACTTGCCGCACTTGGCTGCCTTTGCCTATGTCCACGCTTTGTTCGACCATCCGCACGGCAAAGACTATCTCCCCTATGCTGCCACCGGCTTTCGCGACTTTACCCGCATTGCCTCCAGCCACCCTGCCGTCTGGACAGACATCTGCCTGGCCAACCGCCCTGCCCTGCTCAAACTGACCGGCGATTTGAAAGAACAATTATCCAAATTGGAACAGCTCCTTTCAGACGGCAACAAAACCGAGCTTTACCGCTATTTTGAAGAAGCCGCACAAATGCGTAATGACTGGCTGAAAAACCGTTAAACCTGTTTTCAGACGGCCTGAAACCTTCTCGGCCAAACCTTCATCACAATAAAAAGGGCATCTGTTTAGATGCCCTTTTTGATTTCTTACGGATTGTCTTTCAAACGGAACTCAGCCGCCCTGGCGTGCGCGGTCAAACTTTCGCCATGCGCCAACACGCTGGCGGTTTTGCCCAACTTCTGCGCGCCTTGTTCTGAAACCTGAATCAGACTGGAGCGTTTTTGGAAATCATATGTTCCCAAAGGAGAAGAGAAACGCGCCGTGCGGCTGGTCGGCAAAACGTGGTTAGGGCCTGCGCAATAGTCGCCCAGGCTTTCACTGGTATAGCGTCCCATGAAAATCGCGCCGGCGTGGCGGATTTTTTTCGCCCACTCTTGCGGATTCTCAACCGACAGTTCCAAGTGTTCGGGAGAAATATAGTTGGCGATTTCGCAGGCTTCGTCCAAATCTTTAGCCAAAATCATTGCGCCGCGGTTGCCCAATGAAGCTTCAATAATCGCACGGCGCGGCATAGTTTCGATCAAGCGGTTCATGGCCGTCTGAACTTCGTCCAAATACGCTTGGGAAGTACCGATCAAAATCGCTTGTGCAATTTCATCGTGTTCCGCCTGACTGAACAAATCCATCGCCACCCAATCGGCAGGCGTCGTACCATCGGCAATCACCAAAATTTCAGACGGCCCTGCCACCATGTCGATGCCGACCACACCGAACACGCGTCGCTTGGCCGCAGCGACAAAAGCATTGCCCGGGCCGGTAATCTTATCGACTTGAGGCACCGATTCCGTACCATAAGCCAAAGCCGCAACCGCCTGCGCGCCGCCGACCGTAAACACTTTGGTTACACCGGCCACAAAAGCAGCCGCCAACACGATATCGTTGCGCTCGCCTTTCGGTGTGGGAACGACCATGATAATTTCTTTCACGCCGGCAACATGGGCAGGCATGGCATTCATAATGACGGAACTCGGATACGCCGCTTTGCCGCCGGGGACGTAAATGCCGACGCGGTCAAGCGGCGTAATCTGTTGGCCCAAAAGCGTGCCGTCTTCGTCTTCGTACGTCCACGACTCCATTTTTTGGTGTTTATGGTAGCTTTCCACCCGTCTCGCGGCCGTTTTCAAGGCCGTCTGAATGTTTTCGGGCAAACGCTCAAACGCAGACTGCAAATCGTCTTGCGTCAGGATTAAATCGTCGATGGTTTGAGCGAATGTACCGTCAAAGCGGTTGGTATATTCAATCAGCGCCGCATCGCCGCGTTTTTGAACATCGGCGCAGATGTCGGCAACAATACGGTCGATTTCAGGGTTTTGCGCAGTTTCAAAAGCGAGTAACGCTTTGAGTTCGGCTTGAAAATCAGGGGATTGGGTGTCGAGTTTCTTCATGGTTTGCTCTCTTCTTTGTTTTATTCCTATTGTTTTCAGACGGCCTCAGCCACATACAGGCCGTCTGAACATTATCTTTTCAAAAAACCTTTTTTCTGCAAAAACGCCAACATATGCGGCCGCACAGGATTGCTCAAGGTTTTGGCCAGCGATTCTTTCCAAGGTATCGGACTGCCCTTGCGTAACTCATAATAATCCGCTACTGCCTGATTATAGGTTTCGACCGCATCGGCATTCAGGCTTGGGCAGGCGTTTTCGGCGTACACCATTTCCTTCGGCAGGCGCGGTTTGAACGGCGGGTCTTGGTCGGGATAACCGAGGCAGAGCCCCACCAAAGGCACGCAATAATCCGGCAGGTTCAATACGTCCGACACTTTTTGCGCATTATTGCGCAATGCGCCAATATACACGCCGCCCAGCCCAAGCGATTCGGCGGCAAGCAATACGTTTTGCGCCATAATGCCTGCATCGACCGCGCCAATCAGGGTGACTTCCGCCCAATCAATTTGCGCATCGGGAAACATTGCCTTGTGTTTGGAGAAATCAATGCAAAACAATAAAAATTCCGCACAATGGACAATATAAGGTGCGCTTCCAGCCGCTTCATGTATTCCCTGCCTCAGCGCAAGGTCGGATACGCGGATGATGGAAACGCATTGCAGGTTGTTGGAAGTCGAAGCCTGCTGCCCCGCACGCACCAGCGTATCGAGGATTTCATCGGTAATCGGTTCGGAAGTAAACCTGCGGATGGAGCGATGGGAAAGAATCGTATCGAGTGTCGGTTTGCTTTGCATCATGACGGGGCTTTCAAACTGGGTTGGCAAACAGGTTTTACCAAAAACTTTTCAGACGGCCTTAGCGGCATTTTCAAATGCCTGAATAATCGGATTCAACAGCTCATATTTGGTTTTCAACGCCGCCTTGTTGACCACCAAGCGGCTGGAAATATCAGCCACATGTTCTACAGCTTCCAAACCATTGGCCTTTAACGTATTGCCGCTGGAAACCAAATCGACAATCGCGTCGCTCAAACCGACCAAAGGCGCAAGCTCCATCGAGCCGTACAGTTTGATGATGTCCACATGCACACCCTTGCCGGCAAAGTGTTCGGCGGCGATGTCGGGATATTTGGTGGCAATCCGCAAACGGCTGCCGGGTTGGGAAGCGGCGGCATAATCAAAACCTTTTTTAACCGCAACCATCATGCGGCATGAGGCGATGTGCAAATCCAAAGGTTGATATAAACCGTCTCCGCCATGCTCGATCAGCACGTCCTTACCGGCAATGCCGAAGTCCGCCGCACCATATTGCACATAAGTCGGCACATCGGTCGCACGCACAATCACCAAACGGATGTTGTCATGATTGGTATCAATAATCAGCTTGCGCGATTTTTCCGGCTCTTCCGCAGGCACAATACCTGCAGCAGCCAACAGCGGCAGGGTTTCCTCAAAAATCCGTCCTTTGGATAAAGCAATCGTTAAAAGTTTGTCGGTCATTTTTTCTTTTCCTTTGCCGTATCAAAAGCAAGAAGGCCGTCTGAAATCAACAACCCATTTCAGACGGCCTCAACTACGGTTTTACAATAAAGTTTTCACATCGGCTGCAATCGTTTCAGGCTCGCTGCCGTAAGGCGAGAAAATCGCCACTTCGCCGTTTTTATCAATCAAATATGCGCCTGAAGAGTGGTCGACCAAATAGTTTTCACTGTCTTCTTTTTGGTTGACTTTAGCCGATACCACGCGGTATTGCTGTTTGATGACAGGCAGGCTTTGATCGCCGGTGGCCGTCAGGCCGATAAAATCAGGGTTGAACTGTTTGGCGTATTTGCCGATTACTTCAGGCGTATCGCGCTCAGGGTCGATGCTGACGAATACCACTTTCACGTCTTTAGCCTGGTCACCCAATTGTTTTAAAGTATCGCTGTAAGTCAGCAACTCGGTCGGGCACACGTCAGGACAGTGGGTATAACCGAAAGACAGGATAACCACTTTGCCTTTCAAATCGCTCAGGCTGAAAGGTTTGCCGTCGCCATCGGTCAATGTAAAATCGCCGCCAATGTCTTCTTTGCGCATATCGGTACCACGTGCTTGCGCTTTGGCAGTAGATTCACCGGAAGCGGCCGGTGCGGCAGAAGCGGCAGGTGCCGAAGAAGCCTCTTTGGCTTCCTCTTTAGGATGACAAGCAGCCAGGGTGGCCAACGCAATAGCACTGAGTAAGAAAGTTCGTGTGACGGAAAGCATAAATTTTCTCCAAAACCGTTTCAAATAAATAAGGCCAAACAACCACCCGGCCAGTCTAAAAACAAAACATCTTCATATTAACGCGTTTGACACATTAAAAGTAGCCCTTTTTGTAGATAAATACCGTTTTTTTGTTTTAAAAACCTACCTTCCATTTGGATAGGCATTAAACTCAAAAAGTTTAATTCATTAAAAATCAAATAAATATAAAAATAATTCAATTTTTTTTCAAATACCGCTTTACAAGATTCGAGAACTCGCTATAATGACGACTTCTTCGCTAGCCCAGGTGGCGAAATTGGTAGACGCAGGGGACTCAAAATCCCCCGCCGCAAGGTGTGTCGGTTCGAGTCCGACCCTGGGCACCAAATTTAAAAAACCTCTTGATTGAATCAAGAGGTTTTTTGCTATTTATTCTTTACAAAAAACCTTCTCCTTACTCAAACTGTCAACAATCCATCCACACCAAGATCAATAAAACTGTTTTTTTATTTCTTTAAAATCAACCTTCAATCTATTTTCCCGTTTCAAATGTTAAAAGATGAAAGATTTTATCTTGATTGAACAGTCGGTTTGCGTTATCTTTTCTACTCTTTTTCACAAACTCTGTGTTCCTTTCCAATTGTTTGGACAGTCTGACTGTCGCCGTATTCCCTCAATGCGCGTACCCTAAATCGCTGCTTGGCGGAATTGCATTACAGGTGCTGTGGTGAGGCGGATTGTTCCTATTGGTTAGAAACCGTATAAAAGAGGTCAATATGCAATTATCAGGCGCACAAATCGTCGTGCAAAGTCTTAAAGCCGAAGGTGTTGAATACGTATTCGGCTATCCCGGTGGTGCGGTTATCGAAATCTACGATGCCATTTTCCAACTCAACAAATTCAAGCACATTCTGACCCGCCATGAGCAGGCAGCCGTACATGCGGCAGATGCCTATGCCCGCGTCAGCGGCAAAGTCGGTGTGGCCTTAGTAACTTCCGGCCCGGGCGTAACCAACGCATTGACCGGTATTGCCACTGCGTACAGTGATTCCATCCCCCTGGTCGTCATCAGCGGCCAAGTGGGCAATTCCCTCATCGGTACAGATGCGTTCCAAGAAGTGGATACGGTCGGCATTACCCGCCCTTGTGTCAAACACAACTTTTTGGTTACCAATATTGGCGAGCTGGCTGATACGATTAAAAAAGCCTTCCAAATTGCCGCCAGCGGCCGTCCGGGTCCCGTTGTCGTCGATATTCCTAAAGATGTTACTCAAGCGATGGCCAAATTCAGCTATCCGCAAGAAGACATCTTCATCCGCTCCTACCAACCGGTTGTACAAGGCCACATCGGCCAAATTAAAAAAGCCGTACAAATGCTGGCTTCTGCCAAACGCCCTATCGTTTACTTCGGCGGCGGCGTGGTATTGGGCAATGCCTCCGATGAACTGACCCAATTTGTCCGTATGACCGGCGTACCCTGTACTGGCACATTAATGGGCTTGGGTGCATACCCTTCCAGCGACCGCCAATTCTTGGGCATGTTGGGCATGCACGGCACTTACGAGGCCAATTTGGCAATGCAAAATGCAGACGTCGTTTTGGCAATCGGTGCGCGCTTTGACGACCGCGTTGTTTCCGTACCGTCAAAATTCTTGGACAAACCCAAAAAAATCATCCATATCGATATCGACCCGTCCAGCATTGCCAAACGCGTTAAAGTGGACATTCCGATTGTCGGCGACGTGAAAAACGTATTGACTGAAATGACTCATCTGTGGGGCAAACAAGAAACTTCGCCTTCAGCCGACTCATTGGACAAATGGTGGAAAACCATCGAAGAATGGCGTTCGCACAACTGCCTGTGGTTTGAAAACGACAGCGAAATCATTAAACCGCAATACGTTGTTCAAAAACTGGCAGAAATTACCAAAAACTCAGCCATTATTACTTCCGACGTTGGCCAACACCAAATGTTTGCCGCTCAATATTATCCATTCGAGCGTCCCCGCCAATGGCTCAATTCCGGCGGCTTGGGTACGATGGGTGTAGGCCTGCCTTACGCCCTCGGTGCCAAACTGGCGGCTCCTGAGCAAGACGTCTTCTGTATCACAGGCGAGGGCTCTATTCAAATGAATATCCAAGAGCTGTCCACCTGCTTCCAATATAATGTCCCCATCAATGTCGTTACATTGAACAATGGCTATTTGGGTATGGTTCGCCAATGGCAGGAGCTGTATTATGGCAACCGCGAATCGGAAACCTATTTCGATTCATTGCCCGACTTTGTCAAACTGGCCGAATCCTACGGCCATATCGGCATCCGTGTGGACAAAAAATCCGACGTCGAAGGCGCCTTGTTGGAAGCATTAAACCAAAAAGACCGTTTGGTATTCCTCGACTTTTTGACAGACAAGAAACAAAACGTACTGCCTATGGTCGGCAACGGCAAAGGTTTGGATGAAATGGTTCTGCCGCCGCACATGCGCGATATTGCAAAAGCGTAAGGAGAAAGAAATGCGACATATCTTATCTATTCTGATGGAAAACGAATCAGGTGCGATGAGCCGTGTGGTAGGTTTATTCTCCGCACGCGATTACAACATCGATTCCCTGGCCGTAGCCCCAACCGAAGACAAAACCTTGTCCCGTATGACCATTGTTACCCACGGCGATGAGCACGTCATCGAGCAAATCACCAAACAACTCAACAAACTGATTGAAGTTGTCAAAGTGGTTGACTTGAATGAAAGCCGTTTTGTCGAACGCGAACTGATGTTGGTAAAAGTCCGCGCCGTCGGCAAAGACCGCGACGAATTCTTGCGATTGACCGAAATCTACCGCGGCAGCGTTATTGACGTAACAGACCGCAGCTATACCATCGAAATCACAGGCTCTACCGAAAAACTCGACTCTTTCCTCGAAACAGTCGGTCGTGCTCAAATTTTGGAAACCGTACGCACAGGCGCAGCCGGCATCGGCCGCGGCGAGCGTATTTTGAAAATTTAACGCTGTATCGTTCAGACGGCCTGTTACCTTCAACAAAGGCCGTCTGAAAAACAGCAGGAGACAAACATGTCAAGCATCCAAATCGTTGCATTAGTTACCGTCAAACCCGAATACACCGAGGCTCTGGCTGCCCAGTTTAAAGAATTGGTCAAAGCCAGCCGTGCAGAAGAAGGCAACATCAGCTACGACCTGCACCAAGAAATCGGCAAACCCAACCGTTTCGTATTCGTAGAAAATTGGAAATCCCAAGCAGCTATTGACGAACACAATGCCAGCGAACATTTCCAAAACTTCGTCAAATCCATCGAAGGAAAAACCGAAGCATTGGAAATCGTCTTGATGAACCAAGTCTCTGCCTAACCCCTATTACTTTTAACTCAACCCGGATTGTCCGGAACCCTCTTACACTAAGGAAATAAAATGCAAGTTTATTACGATAAAGACGCTGACCTTTCTCTGATCAAAGGCAAAACCGTTGCCATCATCGGTTACGGTTCACAAGGTCACGCACACGCAGCAAACCTGAAAGATTCCGGCGTAAATGTCGTCATCGGTCTGCGCCAAGGCGGCTCTTGGAAAAAAGCCGAAGCAGCCGGCCACGACGTGCGCACCGTTGCTGAAGCAACCAAAGCAGCCGATGTTGTAATGATTCTGTTGCCTGACGAAAACCAACCTATCGTATACAAAAACGAAATCGAGCCTAACTTGAAAGAAGGCGCAGTATTGGCGTTTGCCCACGGCTTCAACGTACACTACAACCAAATCGTACCCCGCGCCGACCTCGACGTTATCATGGTTGCCCCTAAAGGCCCAGGCCACACCGTACGCAGCGAATTCCTGAAAGGCGGCGGCGTACCTTCTCTGATCGCCGTTTACCAAGATAAAAGCGGCAAAGCACGCGACATCGCCCTGTCTTACGCCGCAGCCAACGGCGGTACCAAAGGCGGCGTGATTGAAACCAACTTCCGCGAAGAAACCGAAACCGACCTCTTCGGCGAACAAGCCGTATTGTGCGGCGGCGTGGTTGAATTGATCAAAACCGGCTTCGAAACCCTGACTGAAGCAGGCTACGCCCCAGAAATGGCCTACTTCGAATGCCTGCACGAAATGAAGCTCATCGTTGACCTGATTTACGAAGGCGGTATCGCCAACATGAACTACTCCATTTCCAATAATGCAGAGTACGGCGAATACGTAACCGGCGTCGAAGTCATCAACGACAAATCCCGCGAAGCCATGCGCAACGCCCTCAAACGCATCCAAACCGGCGAATACGCTAAAATGTTCATCCAAGAAGGTGCCGTCAACTACGCCAGCATGACAGCCCGTCGCCGTCTGACCGCTGATCATCAAATTGAAAAAGTCGGCGCTCAACTGCGTTCTATGATGCCTTGGATTGCCAAAAACAAACTGGTTGACCAAGACAAAAACTAATCTGTCTTTCAATCAAATAAAACCTGCCCGAGTAATCAGGCAGGTTTTTTATATATTTGCAAACCCAATACACGATAAGGCCGTCTGAAAACACAATAAACAATATTCACAACCCAATTTTATATCCCCCATATTTTATAGCCATCCCCAAATTCCCTTTTAGAAAAACACATTACAAAATAAAAGGCAGTCTTCCACTTCCACCCTGTCTGTAAAAAACAACGTTTCCCCGCAAAAATCACTCAAAACAAGAGGAAAATTTGTTTTCCTAGGCCATAACCTTTATATTATGGTCATGGAATCGTTGAAAGAGAACGATATCGTAATAAGAAGAACGAATGCTCGCTTCTTCACACTTAAAAAAGGAAAACAGCAATGAAAAAATCACTGATTGCCCTGACTCTGGCGGCTCTGCCTGTTGCAGCTATGGCTGACGTAACTCTGTACGGTCAAATTAAAGCTGGCGTTGAAGTATCCAAAGTAAAATTGGGTGAACAAACTGCTGCTAAACTGGGTCACGAGAAAAGCTCTAAAACTGCTACTGAAATCGCTGACTTCGGCTCACGTATCGGCTTCAAAGGCCACGAACACTTGGGTAACAACCTGAATGCCATCTGGCAAGTTGAACAAAACACTTCTATCGCCGGTGGCGACAAAGAGTGGGCTTCTCGCGAATCCTTCATCGGTTTGGAAGGTGGCTTCGGTAAAGTTCGTGCCGGTAAACTGAACTCTACTGTTAAAGACTCTAGCGACAATGTTGACCAATGGGAAAGCAGCAACGGCGCTTTGAACATGTCTGTATTTACCCGTGTTGACGAACGTGCAGTTTCTGTACGTTACGACAGCCCTGTATTCTCAGGCTTCAGCGCAAGCGTACAATACACTCCACGCGACAACGCTAACCCTTCTGACAAATACACTCACAACGACGCTACCCGTGACACTTACTACGCTGGCCTGAACTACGAAAACTCTGGCTTCTTCGGTCAATACGCCGGTGGTTTCCGTAAAAACGCCGTTTCTGAAAAAGACGGTCACGTACACCGCTTGGTAGGTGGTTACGATGCTAACAACCTGTTCGTATCTGTAGCCGGTCAATACGCTAAAAACTGGGAAACTTTGGGTGACTACGCTGAAGCCCAATCTAACGGTGTTGTAACTTCTGCTATGCGTGCTGCCGGTACTAACGCTTCTAACGTAGTATTCGGTACTGCTGCTGGCTTGGACAGCCGTCCTGCTGAAACTATCGAAGTTGCCGCTACTGCTGCTTACCGCGCCGGTAACGTAACTCCTCGCGTTTCTTACGCTCACGGCTTCAAAGCTAAAGTTGACGGCGAAAAACTGAAAGGCACTCAATACGACCAAGTTATCGTTGGTGCTGACTACGACTTCTCTAAACGCACTACTGCTCTGGTTTCTGCCGGCTGGTTGCGCGGTGCTGAGTCTGGCCCTCACAAAGTTGAAACCATCTCTGGTTTGGTTGGCCTGCGTCACAAATTCTAATCTTCGGATTAGTATGAAAAAGAGCCTGTTTTATACAGGCTCTTTTTTTATTCATATTCCCTACCCTCAACAAAAATTAATTTAAGCGTTGATATATAAAAAGGCCGTCTGAAACCAATCGGTTTCAGACGGCCTGGGGTCTATCTATCCTTATTGCTAGATTACAATAAGGTCAACAGACAGGCTTTATTTTTCATTCAAAATCTTACCGACAATCTCGCCCACATCTTTGGACAAACCTTCTTGTGCATTGATGCGTTGCAATTCTTTGGTCATGACGGCTTTTCGGTTGGCTTCCAATTTGTTGCAGATATTGAAAGCCTGTACCAGTCGGGCGGCAACCTGCGGGTTAAAGCGGTCAATTTCCATCACTTTATCGGCTATAAAGCGGTAGCCGCTGCCATCTTCTGCATGGAAATGCGGAATATTGCGGCTGAAGCTGATCAACAAAGAACGGGCTTTATTCGGGTTTTCGATGCTGAACTTAGGATGATTCAAGGCCGTCTGAACTTGCTGTAAAGTATCTTTGCGGCGGCTTGAAGCAATCAGGGCAAAGTATTTGTCCATTACCAAAGCATCATCAGCGAATTTATCGGCAAATTTCGTCAACAAACGATCGCGAATTTCGCTTTCATTGCTGTTGATTGCGGATAAGATGCCCCATTCGTGGGTCATGTTTTGCGCCATTGCCTCGTAATTTTCCGCAACGTGTTCGATATGCGCTGCATCAGCACGAAGGATAAATGCCCTGCAAGCATTGCGCAAAGTTCGCCAGCCGGCCAATTCCGGGCTGTATTCATAACGAACAGCGGCATCGGCCTGGTTTTCTTGCTCGGCAGCCTGACGGTTCAGCTCGCGCCATTGGGGCAGGAACTTGACGGCAACGGCATTGAGCAAGGCTTCACGCGCCTGATGAACCTGAATCGGATCAATATTTTCTTCTTCCGCCCATACATCGGTTTCAGACGGCATTTGCAGCAAAATGGCGCGGAATGCCGGGTCGAAATCACCGGAGACCACCAAGGCCAAAGCGTCCATCAATGCTTTGTGTTCAGGCAAAGGACGGCCTTCCGCCAATGCCTGACGGTTGGCGTTAATGGCGCGATGGTACAAAGTTTGAGCAGCTTCCCAGCGTGCAAACTCATTTTCATCTGCTGCCAGCAAAGTTGCCAATTCTTGCTCGCTGTATGGATAGTTCAGGGTAACCGGCGCAGAGAAATCACGCAGCAGAGACGGGATAACCGGCTCATTGACGCCGCCCAATACAAAAGTCTGCTCGGCTTCAGTCAATACCAAAACCGCCTCTTTCACTCGTTTGCCTTGATATTCAAACTCAACCGCCTCGCCTTTTTCGTTCAGCAAACCGGTTTTGACCGGAATCATCATCGGCTGTTTATCCGCCATATCGGGCGTAGCCGGAATGGTTTGTTTGATCGTCAATTCAAACGCACCATCTTTCAGACGGCCTTGAGCATCTAAAACCGGCGTACCGGCTTGGCTATACCACAAAGCAAACTGATCAAGATTGATGCCGTTTGCGTCTGCCATTGCGGCACGGAAATCATCACAAGTCACAGCCTGACCGTCGTGGCGTTGGAAATACAATTTCATGCCTTTTTGGAAGCCCTCTTCTCCGAGCAAGGTGTGATACATGCGCACTACTTCCGCACCTTTTTCATAGACGGTCATGGTGTAGAAGTTGTTCATCTCTTCATAGCTGGCCGGGCGGACAGGATGCGCAGTCGGGCCCGCATCTTCTGGGAATTGGAACAAGCGCAGCATACGGACATTGTCGATACGGCGCACCACGCGGCTGGCCCGGTCGCCGGAAAACTCTTGATCACGGAATACGGTCAAACCTTCTTTCAGCGACAATTGGAACCAATCGCGGCAGGTCACGCGGTTGCCTGTCCAGTTGTGGAAATATTCGTGGCCGACAACAGATTCAATGCCTTCAAAGTCGGTATCGGTTGCAGTACGGCTGTTGGCCAGCACGAACTTGGTGTTGAAAATATTCAAACCTTTGTTTTCCATCGCGCCCATATTGAAATCGCCCACGGCCACGACCATGAAAATATCCAAGTCGTATTCCAAGCCGAAGCGCGTTTCGTCCCATTTCATCGCATTTTTCAACGATTCCACGGCAAAACCGACTTTAGGTTTATCTGTCTCAGTGGTGTAGAACTCGATTTTGACCTTACGGCCGCTCATGGTCGTAAAATAATCTTCCGTTACCGCCAAATCGCCTGCCACCAAAGCAAAGAGATAGCTCGGCTTGGCAAACGGGTCTTCCCATTTCACCCAATGACGGCCGTCTGAAAACTCGCCGCCATCGATTTTATTGCCGTTAGACAGCAACACCGGATAGCGTTTTTTGTCTGCAACAATGGTGGTAGTAAATTTAGACATGACATCCGGACGGTCGATGTAGAAGGTAATTTTGCGGAAACCTTCCGGTTCGCATTGGGTAAACAGGTTGCCGCCGGAAGCATACAGACCCATCAGGGATTTGTTCTCAGCAGGCAGAATTTCGGTTTCCACTTCCAGCGTGAAGTTTTCAGACGGCACGCCTGCAATCGTCAGTTTTTCGTCTTCCAACACATAATCTACGGCCCGGCCGTTTACTTTCACAGACAGCAGTTTTGCCGAACCATCCAATACTAACGGCTCCCCTGCTCTTTCAGGTTGGACGGTCAGGCTGGATTTGACGATGGTTTGCGGTTCTAAAATATCGAAATGCAGGTCGGTTTTCAGAATACGGTACGCGGGTGCGGCGTAGTCTTTCAAATAATGGACGGTTTTGCTCATTTTTTCTCTTTCAGAGTCATGCGGTAAATAGATGAAGCATATCGTTTCAGATAGCTTCAATTCAAGTGTTTTCAGAAAAAAAGGCCGTCTGAAACCTAAAATTTCAGACGGCCTCCCTATTCAGGCAGCAAATCTAATTGCCTGTCATTGCCAACTTACCACTGATACAGCGCACCGGCACCGACACCGACATGACCGTCGGTATTGGCCGAGAAGTTGCCTTTGACAATCCAGTTGCCGCCGTCGCTCATCGCAGACACGCCGATGGCCATGGCAGACTGACCACCGTAGTAACCGCTGCCGACACCGATACCGGTCGCACCTGGACGGGTTACTTGCGGAATCGAGCCTTGGGCAATCGCACCGGCCACACCTGCGTAGGCTTTCTTACCTACTTGGTTGATGTTGTTCTGCAACTCGGTACCCAAACCAATCAACTGATTCACGTTTGCCGCGTCTGTACCGTCTTTACCCGGAGCCACATTGGTAATGCGTTGGCCGCCGTTGTTCAGACCGACAGGAGACAATTTGACTTGGTTGTTCGGATTGTTTTCAGTCGGTGCAGCGATGGTTACGCCGTCGTTGTTGACCACGGTATTGCCTGCGGTCAGACCGTCTTTGTTCAACGCAACTTTATCGCCGACTTTCACGCCGTCTTTATTCATCACAGTATCGCCTGCTTTGAAGGTATCGGCATTCACGGTCTTCACGCTGATCTCGTCAGCCAACTTCAGTTGAGCGCCACCGGCAACGGTTTCGCTGATGATGTTGCTGTCGCCTTTGACGTTGATGGTAGAACCCAACGCGTAGTTGTTGCTGCCGGTCGTACCGCCGAAGTTGATGCCTTTGGCGATAGTCGCAGCATTGTTGGCCACGTTTTGGTTGGTTGCGTACAACTGGCTGCCGTTGACGGCGTCTTTGCTGTTCGCATTGAGGTCGCCATCCGCTACGTTGGTTACTTTGTTGCCCGCATTGTCCAAGCCGTCTTTCGTCAAGTTCACTTTGCCTGCTTTCAAGCCGTCTTTGTTCAATGCAACATCGTCACCCACTTTCACACCATCAGTATTGACTGCGGTATCGCCGGCTTTCACGCTGTCAACATCCAAGTCTTTATCGGTTGCCACCTCGTAAACAGTTTGACCCTTGTCGCCTGTTTTCTGAGTAACAACGATGTTCTTACCTTGAACGACTTCAGTCTTAGATGCAGCGGCAGCTTGTTTCAGTTGGGAAACATTGACTGCATCGGTGTCATCCGTACCGGCTGCAACGTTGGTAATCTTATTGCCGCCGTTGTTCAAACCGGCTTTGGTCAGGTTCACATCGCCTGCTTTCAAGCCGTCTTTGTTCAAGGCAACATCATCACCGACTTTCACACCGTCATTATTCATCACGGTATCGCCTGCGGTAACGCTGTCAACTTTCAGGTTTTTATCGGTCGCCACTTTGTAAATGGTTTGGCCATTGGCGCCGACATCCTGAGTAACAACAATGTTATCGCCTTGAACGACTTCAGTCTTAGCCGCAGCCGCAGCTTTGTTCAACTGAGCAACATTCACCGCATCAGTATCGTCGGTACCGGCCGCAACGTTGGTAATCTTGTTGCCGCCGTTGTTCAAACCGGCTTTAGTCAGGTTGACATCGCCAACTTTCACGCCGTCAGTATTGACTGTGGTATCGCCGGCTTTCACGCTGTCAACTGCCAAGTCTTTGGCCAATTTGACTTCCAACTTATCAGAGCCATTCGCTACAACGCCGATATTGCCGTCTGAAAGTTTGGCTGCATCGGTTTGACCGCCGACAATATTCAGCTTCGTACCCGGTTTACGTTCAACGTCTTTGCCGCTGTCGCCGCCGAAAGTCAAAGGCAGATTGGCAGTTGCATTGACGGCTTTGATCGCATCGTGGATGTTGTTCTCACCCGTACCGCCAATATCGGTCATGCTGATATTGCCGCCGTTATTGGCCGCATTGCCACCCAATACATTCACCAACTGATCTTGGGCTGCATTCAACTGCTCCTCGGTCGCTGCACGTTTGCCTTGGGCAAAATCGCTGCCGCCCAAAGTCGTATTGCTCAAGCCGCTGACTTCGCCTTTGTCGCCATCGATTTTCACCGGAGCCGCTTGACCGACATTCAATACATCGGCCAGTTTCAGCTGTGCACCACCGGCTACGGTT
>NZ_KV830207.1:0-439 GCF_001836705.1 Neisseria sp. HMSC061B04 | reverse complement strand
GTCCAGAAAGATTTGTAAAGACAGCTTTATCGTCTTTATAAATCTTTTTGGATACCCCTTGACGCTAGCCCACCAAAAAACGCTATTAGCAAGGGTTGGGGCGGTTTTTTGCCCCAACCCCTGCCACGTGGCGAACGTCGCCGAAGGCAAGCACACGATAAGCTTCAAGCCGTGAATGGGCAAAACAGCCTATTGACGGCTTGATGTTTGACGAAACAGAGAGCAAAGCCCATGACTGCGAAAGTACGGCAAAGGCATAAAGCCTGAAACAAAGATAGACAGCATGGGCTTTTGTACATCTAAAGTTTGGACACTATCAAGGGATAAAAAGCCCGTATTAATAAGGTAAAACAATGTACTTAGGAATAGACGTATCAAAGAAGACTATAGACTGCTGTCTGATAAAAGAAGACAGCAAAAGGCAGAAACAATTTAAGAA
>NZ_KV830206.1:0-6266 GCF_001836705.1 Neisseria sp. HMSC061B04 | reverse complement strand
GCCTAGCATAACTGCTAATCTACGTCAGCCCCAATAAAAAACCTCTCAGTTTGACTGAGAGGTTTTTGTTTGTCGTCAACCTGGGTTTTTGTCGTGGAATTCGTGGAATTCATAGTTGTAGGTCAACTCTTTGCCGGCTTTGGTTTGTGCCAGATAATCATCGTAAACCGCACGGATTTCCTTACGGAGCAGGAAGAGGGCGATTAAGTTCGGCAAGACCATAAAGCCGTTGAACATATCGGACATACTCCAAACCAAATCCACTTTGCCCAATGTACCCAATACGATGGCCACCAAAACCAGCACGCGGTAGATGCCCAAGTGTTTGCCGCGGAACAGGAAGCGGATATTGGATTCGCCGAAGTAGTACCAGCCGATGATGGTGGTAAAGGCGAAGAAGGTCAGACAGACGGCGAGCAGTTGCGAACCGAAACCAGGGAAGGCTTTATTAAACGCCAGTTGGGTAACCGCCGCGCCAGTTTCGCCAGACAAGTTAGCGTCGGTCAGCAGGATAATCAGCGCGGTTGCCGTGCAGACCATCAGCGTATCGATAAAGATACCGATAAACGCGGCCATACCTTGTTGCACAGGGTGTTTGACGTTGGCGGTCGCATGAGCGTGCGGAGTCGAACCCATACCGGCCTCATTGGAAAACAGGCCGCGTGCCACGCCGAAGCGGACAGCTTCGCGCATACCGATACCGGCCGCACCGCCCAATACTGCTTCAGGATTGAAGGCAGCAACAAAGATACTGTGGAACATCGGGATGATGTGGTCGGAGAATTTGAACAAAATAATTACGGCACACAAGATGTAAATCACCGCCATAAACGGCACGACAAATTGCGCGATACCGGCAATGCGGTTGATGCCGCCGATGATGATCAGGCCGGCGAATACCGCCAAAGCAATGCCGACAGCCATCGGAGGAATATCGAAAGCCAAATTCATGGCCGAAGCGATGGAGTTGGATTGGGTCGCGTTACCGATGAAGCCCAGCGCGATAATCAAGGCAATGGAGAAAAAGCCGGACAGGAAACGTGCCGCGCCCCGGCCGATTTTCGGGGTCAGGCCGTGCGTGATGTAAAACGCAGGGCCGCCGATGTATTTGCCGTGGCTGACCACGCGGTATTTTTGCGCCAAAACGGCTTCTGCAAAAATGGTGGACATGCCCAAAATGGCAGACAGCCACATCCAAAAAATGGCACCCGGGCCGCCGGCGGTAATCGCAGTGGCGACACCGGCAACGTTACCGGTACCGATTTGCGCGGAAATCGCCACAGCAAGCGCTTGAAATTGAGACAGGGATTTGCCTTCGTGGTCTTTGTCTTTTTTGCTGAACAAGCCGCCGAAAACAGATTTGAAACCCGTCCCCAATTTGGTCACTTGCGGCGCGCCCAAGTACAGGGTAAAAAACAGGCCGATACCGATTAAGGCATAAATCAGCAGGTAGTCCCAAAGAACCAGATTGACTGCACCCACCAGAGCAGACAATATTTCTTCCATAATATAACCTTTAAGAAAAACAAATAAAAAGAAAATGATACGGGCAACTACTCCCGTTCATTTTCGCGGTTGGCAACAAGGGCGAGCAGGCCGTTTTGCCGTTTAATACCGGTTAAGTTGTTAACAATCCTGACCGATTTTGTCATCATACCGTAAACCTTCGTGAATTAAAACGGAAAACTGACAAAGGTTTGCCGCAAATATGCATCTTTAAAAAAGATTCTTTGTTTTTCAGACGGCCTGTTTTTGCAAATATTCGGGCCGTCTGAATATTTTGGGTAAAGGCAACTTATGATAAAATGCACGCCTTACAAATAAAGCACATCCCGCCTCAGCGCGTGAAAAAACGAAAGGAATCAATATGGCAGGTCATAGTAAGTGGGCAAATATCCAACACAAAAAAGCCCGACAAGATGCCAAACGCGGCAAAATCTTCACCCGTCTGATTAAAGAAATTACCGTTGCTGCCCGCATGGGCGGCGGCGATCCCGGCGCAAACCCGCGCCTGCGCCTGGCTTTGGAAAAAGCCGCCGAAAACAATATGCCTAAAGACAACGTGCAACGTGCCATCGATAAAGGTACGGGCAATCTGGAAGGCGTGGAATACATCGAGTTGCGTTACGAAGGCTACGGCATCGGTGGCGCGGCTTTGATGGTGGACTGTCTGACCGACAACAAAACCCGTACCGTTGCCGACGTGCGCCATGCGTTCACTAAAAACGGCGGTAACTTGGGTACCGACGGTTGCGTAGCGTTCAACTTCGTTCATCAAGGCTATTTGGTGTTTGAACCGGGTGTTGACGAAGATGCGCTGATGGAAGCGGCTTTGGAAGCCGGTGCGGAAGACGTCATCACCAACGACGACGGTTCCATCGAAGTGATTACCGCGCCGAACGACTGGGCAGGCGTGAAAGCGGCATTGGAAGCCGCAGGCTACAAATCTGTTGACGGCGACGTTACCATGCGCGCCCAAAACGAAACCGAGTTGAGCGGTGAAGATGCGGTTAAGATGCAAAAACTGATTGACGCATTGGAAGATTTGGACGACGTACAAGACGTTTACACTTCTGCCGTGTTGAATCTGGACTAAATAGTTTAAAGAACAAAAGGCCGTCTGAAATTTCAGACGACCTTTTTATATCGAAACCAATCAGATTTTTCTAGTTTTCAACCAAGCACAAAGCAGCAGCAATATCACGAAGCTGAAATACAAAATACTCCACACCGGCAGGGCGACGCCGAATAGATAGTCCGGCTCGGCGCAGTTGCCAAAGCCGCGGACGATAGGTTCAAACCAATCGAACAAAGGCCAGTCACGCAGGCGGAAGGTCCAAGGTGCGCCGCAAGAAGGGGCGGTGCCGGGCGGCAGGCTTTGCAGCCAAATTTGATAGGCGGCGACACCGGCGCCGTAAACGGCCGGGGCGGCAATCAACAATGCCGAGAGCGAGCGGGCAAATTTGGAAGATTGAGAACTAAATGCCGTAACAATGGCCAACAGCCCGACTGCCAATACGCACAAGCGTTGCAGGATGCACAATACGCACGGGTTCATGCCCAAAACGTATTGGGAAATAAAGGAGCCGCAGGCGGCAAATATGGAGAGGACGACTAGAAATAAAACAGTCTTGCGGAAAAAGTTCATCACATAAAACCTTTCAGATGGCATGGACGCAAAACAGCCGATAAATAATGTTTACTTTAACACAAAACGCATATGCTTTTTTTGGTTTGACGGTTTTTTGCGTATGTTTGTTGATGTTGCGTAACCATATACATAGAAACAAAATGTGTCGTACAGAAAAGGCCGTCTGAAATGTTCAGACGGCCTTTAGGGGAGAGACGTTTTATTTTTTCCCGTGAGATTTTTTGACGTCTGCTTCAGTAATCGTACCGCCGCCATTATTAAAGGCGTTCATGATGTAAGTGGCAACGGCGGCAACATCGGCATCATTGATGGCGGTAGAAGGCATGAAGCCGTTGTAAGGTTTGCCGTTCACTTTAATCGGGCCGTTGATGCCCTTGGTCATGCTTTGCAACAGAACTTGCGGTTTTTTATTGATATAGTCGGACTGGAACAGTGGCGGGAACATGGCGCCACGGCCTTCGCCCTTTTTGCCGTGGCAGGCGGCGCAGTTGGTTTCGTAAATCTTTTGTCCTTTGCTCATCAGCGTGGCATCAGCGGCAAAAGCGGTTGGGATGCTGAGTGCGGTCAGAAGGAGCAGGATAGGGCGGAGTGCAGTCATGATGTGTTCCTTTTTGAGTCGTGTTTTTGATGGCTACACGCTTGGTTTGCGTTTGAATAACTTGATGATAACGCTAAAGGCCGTCTGAAAGTGGATTTTTCAGACGGCCTTTGGTTTAGGTCAAATCCAGCCTTGTAGATTGGCCCGGCTTAATTGGACAAGTGCGGTAATCCAGTCGGCGGAATCGTTGAGGCAGGGGATGTAACGGTATTCTTTGCCACCTGCGGCGTGGAATTGTTCGCGTCCCATAATGGCGATTTCTTCCATGGTTTCGAGGCAGTCGGCCATGAAACCGGGGCAGAAGACGTCGAGTTTGGTCGTGCCTTGTTTCGGAAGCTCATCAAACAAGGCTTGCGTGCTGGGCTTGACCCATTGGGATTTGCCAAACTGGCTTTGGAAAGAAACGATGTATTCTTGTTCGGACAAGCCCAATGCCTGCGCGAGCAGTTTGGCGGTATGGTGGCACTCGTCAGGATAGGGGTCGCCGTCGTCGTGATGCTTTTGCGGAATGCCGTGGAAACTCAACATCAGTTTTTCGCCGCGTCCGTTTTGGGCCCAATAGGCTTCAATGTGCTGCTTCATGGCTTGAATATAAGCAGCATCGTCATAATAACGGGAAACAGTGCGGACGCTCATTTGGTTGCGTTGCAGCAATAATTCTTGAAACACTTTGTCCAAAGCCGCGCCGGTGGAAGAGCCGGCATATTGAGGATAAAGCGGGATGACCAGCAATTTGCCCACGCCTTGGGCTTTGAGTTCCGCCAAAACGTCGGCAACGCTCGGGTTGCCGTAAGTCATGGCATGACGGACGATGACATCGGGCAAATGTTTGGCCAGGGCTTCTGCTTGGCGGTGTGTGTAAACCTCAAGCGGCGAACCTTCTTTAAACCAAACTTTCTCATAGGCATGCGCGCTTTTTTTGGGGCGAAAGGTCAATACCAAGCCGCGCAATATCGGTTGCCATAAGAGCTTGGGTAATTCGACAACGCGTTGATCAGACAGAAATTCTTTCAAGTAAGGCTTGACTGCGGCAGCAGTGGGTGCGTCGGGCGTGCCGAGGTTGAGCAGCAGGACGGCGGTACGGTTTTGTGCGGTATAGGCTAGGGCCGGTTCGGTATGGAAACGGGACATGATTGTGCTTTATTAATGAAGAATATTGAGGCCGTCTGAAAAGCAGTTTGACTCAAAACCTGGTTTCAGACGGCCTTTAAAAGGATTAATCCACACCACGGGCGCGGTTTTCATGGAATTGCGCCTGCCAATCGGCAAATTTGCCTTGTTCGATGGCTTCGCGCATTTCTGCCATGATGACTTGGTAGAAGTGTAGATTGTGGATGGTGTTGAGCTGTGCGCCCAAGATTTCGCCGACTCGGTGCAGGTGGTGCAGGTAGGAGCGGCTGAAATTCTGACAGGCGTAGCAGGTGCAGCTTTCATCAATCGGACGCTTGTCGAGTTTGTGTTTGGCGTTTTTGATTTTCAAATCGCCAAAACGGGTAAACAGCCAGCCGTTACGCGCATTGCGGGTGGGCATGACGCAGTCGAACATATCCACGCCGTGTGCCACGCCGTGCACCAAGTCTTCAGGCGTGCCGACGCCCATCAAATAATGTGGCTTGTGTTCCGGCAGGATAGGGCCGACGGAGCGCAACATGCGGTACATTTCGGGCTTGGGTTCGCCAACGGACAAGCCGCCGATGGCCAAGCCGGGGAAGTCGAGCTCTTCCAAACCTTTCAGCGATTCTTCGCGCAAATCTTCATACATTGCGCCTTGTACAATGCCAAACAGGGCATTTGGGTTTTTCAGGTCTTCAAAAGCCTTTTTGCTTCGCTCCGCCCAGCGCAGGCTCATTTGCAGCGATTTTTGCGCTTGGCTGTGTGTTGCTTCGCCAGGAGTGCACTCGTCCAACTGCATCACGATGTCGGAATTCAATACGGTTTGGATTTTCATCGACACTTCGGGCGAGAGGAATAGTTTGTCGCCGTTGATCGGGCTTTGGAATGTACAGCCTTCTTCGGTCAGCTTGCGCATGTCGGACAACGAGAATACTTGGAAGCCGCCCGAGTCGGTCAAAATCGGCTTGTCCCAACCGATAAATTCGTGCAGGCCGCCGAATTGTTCGATGACTTCCAAGCCTGGGCGTAGCCACAGATGGTAAGTGTTGCCTAAGATGATTTGTGCTTTGATGTCATGCAGGTTTTGCGGGTTCATCGCTTTGACCGAACCGTAAGTGCCGACCGGCATAAATACAGGCGTTTCGATTTTGCCGTGGTTCAGTTCCAAAGTGCCGCGTCGGGCATGACCATCTTTTTTGTGTAAGGTAAATTTGAGCATAGTAATAATAGATTGGACGTTCGCGTGTGTGCGAAATGAAAGGGCAGATTATAAAGGATTTTTCGTTGGTTGACGGCTGGATTTTATCTTTGTCAAAACAATGCTTCAGACGGCCTGAATAATAGAAGAAATAAAAAATGAGGCATAAATCAAGGGGCTGACGTAGATTAGCCCTAAATTCCACA
>NZ_KV830205.1:93943-124117 GCF_001836705.1 Neisseria sp. HMSC061B04 | reverse complement strand
GTGGAATTTAGGGCTAATCTACGTCAGCCCCTTTTTATTTCAGGCCGTCTGAAACTACAATACATAAAAATAAATGCTGATAAATTGCGTCAAACTACCTGCCAAGACAAACAAGTGCCAGATACCGTGGCCGTGGCGGATTTTCGTATCGTTGATAAACCAATAAATCCCCGAGCTATACAATACACCGCCCAACACCAGCCAAAATAATCCACCGGCCGAAAGCGACTGTATCAGCGGCCATACCGCCACTACAATCAGCCAGCCCATCAACACATAAATCACCATCGACAACAACCGCTTCTCGCTTTTACGCCCAATCGTCAGCTCCTGAATAATGCCCAGCAAAGCCAGTCCCCACGACACGCCGAAAAGCGACCAACCCCAACCGCCCTGCAGGGTAATCAGCGTAAACGGCGTATAGCTGCCTGCAATCAAAAGATAAATCATGCAATGATCGACCTTTTGCAAAATCGCCTTGGCCTTCGGCTGCGGAATACTGTGGTATAAGGTTGAGCCCAAATACAGAAGCAGCAGGCAGACTCCATAAGTCAGTGCACCGGCAATCCGATAGCCGTCCGCCGATTCCACCGCTTTCACCAGCATCAGCACCAAGGCCGCCACTGCCAACAAGAAACCGGCCAAATGGCTGTACGCATTAAATCTCTCGCCGTGATACATAAACCATTCTCATTTCTAAAAAACCAAAGTGTACGCGAAGACAGGCGCTTCGTCAGAGAAATCGGGTTAAAAATAAGTTAAAGCGCAAAGGCCGTCTGAAAACACACTCGGGCAATATAACAAAAACATCTTTGCAACAAACAAACCATTCTTTCCCTTTTTCAGACGGCCTCACTAAAGTATCGGCTATCGCCAAGATTGCAAAGAGAGAGAAAATGTCCATCCAAAACCACCACCTCGACTGGCTCGAAGCCGAGTCCATCTACATCATCCGCGAAGTGATTGCCAACGCCCAAAACCCGGCCCTGCTGTTTTCTGGCGGCAAAGACTCCGTCGTCTTGCTGGCGCTTGCCGTCAAAGCCTTCCAAATCGAAGGCCGCCCGCTGAAACTGCCGTTCAAACTCCTGCACGTCGATACCGGCCACAACTACCCCGAAGTCATCCGGTTCCGCGACGACACGGTCGCACGCACCGGCGTACAACTTGTGATCGGCAGCGTAGAAGAATCCATCCGCAAAGGCAGCGTCGTCTTGCGCCGAGAAACCGATTCGCGCAACGCCGCCCAAGCCGTTACACTGGTTGAAACCATCGAAGAACAAGGCTTTGATGCACTGATGGGCGGCGCACGCCGCGATGAAGAAAAAGCGCGCGCCAAAGAACGCATCTTCTCTTTCCGCGACGAGTTCGGCCAATGGGATCCCAAAAACCAACGTCCTGAATTATGGTCGCTCTACAACACGCGCCTGTTCCAAGGCGAAAACATGCGCGTGTTCCCGATTTCCAACTGGACGGAATTGGACATCTGGCAATACATCGCACGCGAAAAACTCGCCCTGCCACCGATTTATTACACCCACAAACGCGAAGTTGTCGAACGAAACGGCCTGCTCGTTCCCGTTACCCCGTTGACCCCCAAACGCGAAGGCGAAATTGCCCAAATCCGCGATGTCCGCTTCCGCACCGTCGGCGATATTTCCTGTACCTGCCCTGTTGCCAGTACCGCCGCCACACCCGAAGACATCATTGCCGAAACCGCCGCCGCAACTATTTCCGAACGCAGTGCCACACGCATGGACGACCGCGTATCGGAAGCGGCAATGGAAGAGCGCAAAAAACAAGGCTATTTCTAAACCGTTTTTCAGACGGCCCCTATATATTTCAAACCCGAACAACACGGCAACGCCATCTGCTCCTGTCGTGTTGTTCGCTTTATTATTCTTGCAAATATCATTTAACAACAAAAACTTAATCAATAATCCTTACAAAGCGACAAACAATAAAACATAAACAAACATGGTATAATAAACGCTTACAGGCAGAGATTTAGACAAAAGTCTCAGGCCGTCTGAAGGAGGAAAAACATGAATCGACGCGTTTATATCGTACATGGCTTTGAAGGCAACCCGCACGGCAACTGGTTTGACTGGCTTTGCGCCCAAATCAAAAGCACCGGCGCACAAGCAATCTCCCTCGCCATGCCCAATCCCGACAAACCAAGCACGACCGCGTGGCAGTTTACCCTTGACCAGCACATCGGCAAGCCCGATGCCCATACCTTCCTAGTCGGTCACAGCCTCGGTTGCATTACCCTCCTTCACTTCCTCAGCCGCCAACAGCCGCAAAAAATCGGCGGCCTGCTGCTTGCCGCCGGTTTTGCCGATACGCTGCCGCCCCTACCTGCGCTCGATGCCTACATTAAAGCAGCATCCCCCGATTTCGACATCCTGCGCAAAATCGACATGCCCAAACACTGCCTGGTTTCCGACAACGACACCCATGTTCCGCCCGAGCTGACTTTAGACATGGCGGCCAAGCTCAAAAGCCCTGTTACCCATATTCCCGAAGGCGGCCATTTGATGGCTTCGGACGGCTTTACCCAACTGCCGCAGGCTTGGGAAGCGCTGAAACCCATGTTGACCGAATAAATCCAGTTTTTCAGACGGCCTTGTCTGCCTTTCCTCCCCATAACAGGCCGTCTGAACGACCATAAAAAACAACCTGCCTTTTCAAGCAGGTTGTTTCTTTTTATGCCTTATTGACGGCAAATTTAATATTGCACCGTCCATTCAATCTCGCCGCCGGCCCTCATCGGTACAAGCTCGCCATCGCCGTAAGGCACACTGGCAGGTACGGTTTGCGTTTGTTTGACCAAGGTAATGGTATCGGAATTTTCAGGCAGACCGTAGAAACGCGGGCCGTTTTGAGAAGCAAAGGCTTCCAGTTTATCCAACGCGCCTGCTTTCTCAAACACTTCGGCATAAAGCTCGATGGCGGTCATCGCGCTGAACATACCGGCACAACCGCAAGCATTTTCTTTGGCAGTTTTGGCATGTGGCGCAGAGTCCGTGCCGAGGAAGAATTTGTGCGCCTTATCGCCGGTAACGGCGGCAACCAAAGCCTGACGGTGGGTTTCTCGTTTGAGTACGGGCAGGCAGAAATGATGAGGGCGCACGCCGCCGACCAAAAGGTCGTTGCGGTTAAGCAGCAAGTGTTGCGGCGTCACGGACGCAGCCACATTATCGCCGGCTTCCAATACCAGTCGGGCTGCCTCGGCAGTGGTGATGTGTTCGAACACGACTTTAAGATTCGGCACTTGCGCCAAAACCGGCTTCATCACGCGCTCGATAAAGGCGGCTTCGCGGTCGAAAATATCGATTTCAGGGTCGGTAACTTCGCCGTGAACGAGGAACAAAATGCCCTGTTTCGCCATTTCTTCCAACACGGGGATGAGTTTGAACAAGTCGGTCACGCCGGAATCGGAGTTGGTGGTCGCGCCCGCAGGATAGAGTTTGAAAGCCACAATACCGGCAGCCTTGGCTTCGCGCACGAGTTCGGGAGTGGCGTTGTCGGTCAAGTAAAGTGTCATCAACGGCTGGAAGGTGCTGCCTTCAGGCAGGGCGGCCATAATGCGCGCTTTGTAGGCTTGGGCATCGGCAACGCTGACGACGGGCGGTTTGAGGTTGGGCATAATAACCGCGCGGCCCATTTGTCGGGCGGTGTACGGGGCAACGGCTTTGAGCGCGTCGCCGTCGCGCAGGTGTAAGTGCATATCGTCGGGGCGGATGATGGTCAGGGTTTGCATAGCTTACTTTCGAGTGGTTTGGTTTGATAATGTTTCAGACGGCCTTTATTCGGCGGAATGGTTTGTATTGATTTGATGTTTCAATCGTCAACCAGCCTAAGGCAAAACGGCGGCCTTATTGTCGTAAGAATGATGGGTCAAATAAAAAACAGCCTGTACCGGAAAATGCTCGGACGACGTTGTTTTAACGGTCAGCAAGGTTTCTTTCGGACTGCCGGACGCGCGCCATGCGTAGGAAATCTGACGCATAGGCAACGGGGCTTCCGACAAATTATCAGCACGCAATTCAGCGTTCAAACCTTGCGGCGGATTTTCTGCCAAAGCCAAAAATTGTTTGAAAATCAGATGGTCGTTGGCTTTGGCCGTGCGCACGCTGCAACTGTCTTCGGTCAGGCTCAAATAATAATCTGCGCCGTTTACCGTTTTCTTCCAAATGCTTAATGCCTCCAAATCCATCATTCCGGCAGGCAAATCGGCAATATCTTTTTTCGACAATAAAACCAGTTTGTTGGCATTGGCAAACTCGCTGACAAGGGCGGCATCGCCGTCTGCGGCCACACAGCTTTGGCGGAATAAGTCGGTCACATTTTGAGCATAATCGGCAGCGTTCTGCAGCGAAACACTTTCATTGCCGCATGCACTCAGGCAAACAGCCGATACAGCGGCAGACAACGCGACGGCTTTAGACATTTCAGACGGCCTTTATTTGTGCTTCAACACCAGCTTGAACACGCCGTCGGCCTCGCTCGATTCCAACAAAACATGTCCGGTCTGACGGCAAAACGCTTCAAAATCGCCGGGCACGCCGCCATCGGTGGCCAATACGGTCAGCACTTCGCCCTCCTGCATTTGCGCCAAAGCCTTCTTGGCACGCAAAATCGGCAGCGGGCATTTCAAACCGATGACATCCAGAGTTTGTGTATTCATGATGAAAACTCGTCATATTAATCAGAATTAACGTCAATTATACCGCACTTACTTGCACCCCACCCTGCAAGCCCATAAAATAAAGCCGTTTTTCACTTTGGAGCTGTCTATGCGCCGTTTTGCCCTTCTCGCTCTCAGCCTTGCCGCGACTCAAGCATTTGCTTTGGGTTTCAGCCAAAAAGATACGCTGACCAACACGCGTTATCAGGAAAGCCCTGAAGAAGTTGCCGCACGCGAATTTAAAGAACACAAAGCCGAGTTGCCGCCCCTGCCCGATACCCAATCGGGCGATTGGTTCGACCTCTATGTCAACGAAACCTACGGCAAGCAGCCCAAAATCCTGCTCAGCAGCCTGCAAATCATGCCTGCGCCGGACAACAGTATCCGCTACGTATTGAACGTTCGCTCCGACAAAGGCTACGACAACCTCTCCGTCGAAGGCCTCTATTGCGCCCGCACATCCTTTACTTACAGCAACGACAAGCGTTCGTCTTACAAAGTATTCGCTTATGGCGATACAGTAAACCGCCGCTGGATCGAGCCGCGCAAAGGCGATTGGAAGCTGATCGGCAATGCGTTCAGCCGCAACGATGCCCTGCACACCGCTCTGTATCAGGCATTCTGTGTCGACGGTATGCCGACAACGGTCGAAGGTTTGGTACAACGTTTGAAAGAACGCGGCGGCCGTCACGGTACAACGCTGAGCAACCACGACAAATAAACCGCTTTAATCAAGAAAAAGGCCGTCTGAAATTTCAGACGGCCTTGTTTTTGTAAAACGGCTTAGAATTTGTGATACAGGCCCACAGAAGCGGCTTTTTGTTCAATGCCACCTTTGTTGGCTGCAGTCAGGCGGGTTTTGTTGCCAACTTTCAGATACGCCAGTTGGGCGACTACGCCGGTGCGTTTGCTGAAGGTGTATTGACCGCCGACAACGACTTGGTCGAATTTATCCACCAATTTTTCGCCGCTGTTCACGCCCTTGGCAGGCCAGCCATGTGCGTAAGTAATGCGTGGGGTTACGTTGCCGAATTTGTAACCGACAGTTACCGCTGCATCAACCACTTTCACGGCTTCCTCTTTGCCTGTGTCGGCAGTGATGTCACTACCCTTGTACTGATTAAAACCATCGGTGAAATAACCTAAATAATCGTTGGCTATCTCATGGCCTTTGGCATATTGTACGCCGCCACCGACAAAGAGATTGTCTTTATCGTAATAAGTTTCGACTTTGGCGATTTGCGCCGCTTTGACTTTGCCTGATTTGTCGGTGTACGCGCCGTTGTAGTGGCCGTAAGCCGCATTGGCGGCAAAGCCGTTTTTAGAGAAGCTCACGCCGCCGGTGTATTGGTCTTTGGCCGGTTTAGTGTGCGTGTATTTGTCTGAAGGATTGCGGTTGTCGCGCGGTGCGTAAGACACGTTGAATTTGAATCCGCCGAAATCCGGGCTGTCGTAGCGTACGGCGGCGTTGCGGTTGCCGGTACGGGTAAAGATGCCCAAGCCTGCGGCATTGGTTTTGTACATCCATGGATCGATGGTGTCCATTTCGTTCAGCATATTGCTGAGTTTACCGGCGCGAATCTTACCGAAGTTACCTTGCAAACCGATGAAGGAATCACGAGTGGCAAAACCTTGAGAACCGCCGGTAATGGCTGTTTTTTGTTCAACTTGCCAAATGGCTTTCAAATCGCCGCCCAAGTTCTCGCTGCCTTTGAAACCGATGCGGGAGGTATTGTCATTGATGCTGGTTGCGGTGGAGCTGGTTTCAGAACCTGCATCACCTTTGATTTTGACCTGACCGACGGTCACGCTGCTTTTGATTTGACCATACAGAATCACTTCTGCAGATGCAGCCAGCGGCAAACCGGCAATAACCAAAGCGATAATCGATTTTTTCATTATTCTCTCCAAAACAAAGTTAAAATCTCGTGAAAACACGTTCAACAATATTAATGTTTTCCAACGCTACAAACAACTACTTTCATCTTGAGAAACACTTTTATTCATTAGAGTTTAGACTTTTTACAACATAATTAAATAAAACAGGCCGTCTGAAAGAAATTTCAGACGGCCTCCCTTATTCAAAGTGACGACAAAGACAATCAACCCTCTTATTGCAATCATTTAATCAAAAATGATTGCTTGATAAATGTTTGCCATATATCAACCCAACATTCTCCGATTGCCATTATCATTAACTTTCCTCTTATGAAGAAGTTTTTTTATATCAATAATTTATTTGATATGAATTTTTCCTTTTACCTAATGTGAATAAACAGGAGCCCTTATGTTGAAAAAACATCTCTTTTTATCTTTGCTAATGACTGTCTCCGCTGCAACAGTATCCGCCGAAACCCATCATGCACACTGGTCTTACACGGGTGAAAACGATGCTGCACACTGGGGCGATTTGAGCGAAGATTTTGCCGTCTGCAAAACAGGTAAACAGCAATCTCCAGTGGACTTCTCCGCAACAAAAGCAGTAAAAGGCAAACAACCTGCATACCGTTACAACGTCGCCGACTACAAAGTAGAAAATAACGGCCATACCCTTCAAGCCACGCCGCAAGGCAAGGCCCAAACCATCGTGATTAACGGTAAAACCTATACCTTCAAACAATTCCACTTCCATACGCCGAGCGAACATACTTTCAAAGGCAAACATTTCCCAATGGAAGCGCATTTCGTCCATCAAGCCGAAGACGGTACTTTGGCGGTCATCGGCTCTGTATTTAAACCGGGCAAAAACAACCCTGCCTTGTCCGCGATTACTGCCAAAAAACTGAAAGCAGGCGAATCCGTAGATTTGAAAAACTTGAACATCCAAACCCTGCTGCCTAAAGATAGCAAGTCATTCCAACTAAAAGGCTCGCTAACAACGCCGCCTTGCAGCGAAAACGTGACTTGGGTTGTCTTAAAAACTCCGGTTCAAGCTGATGTGGCACAGTTTAAAGCCATGCGCGACATTATCGGCGGCGAAAACAACCGTCCCGTACAACCTTTGAACGACCGCGAAGTCAATGAAGACAAATAACTTCTAAGGCCGTCTGAAAACAAAAAAGCACCCGGAAACGGGTGCTTTTTCAATCACATCAATCAGGCTTTTTTGTTACCCAACGCGGCTTTCACAAACGCGGTAAACAAAGGGTGGCCTTTGCGCGGATTGGAAGTAAATTCCGGATGGAACTGACACGCGAAGAACCAAGGATGATTCGGCAATTCGATGGTTTCAACCAAACGCTCGCGGCCTGCGGATACGCCGCCGATGACCAAACCGGCTTTTTCCAACTGAGGAACATAGTTGTTGTTGACCTCGTAACGGTGGCGATGACGTTCGCGGATGTGTTCGCTGCCGTAGATTTTTGCGGCAAGGCTGCCCGGTTTGAGGTCAACTTCTTGAGCGCCCAAACGCATGGTGCCGCCCAAATCGGCAGATTCGTCACGGGTTTCTACGCTGCCGTCGGCAGTTTGCCATTCGTCAATCAGGGCAACGACAGGCGCGGCGCATTTCAAGTCAAACTCGGTAGAGTTCGCACCCTTCAAGCCTGCCACGTCGCGAGCGTACTCAATCAGGGCAATTTGCATGCCTAGGCAGATGCCCAAGTATGGTACGTTGTTTTCACGCGCATAGCGTACGGCGGCAATTTTGCCTTCTACGCCGCGTGAACCGAAGCCGCCCGGCACCAAAATCGCATCCATGTCTTTGAGCATGGAAACGTCGCTATTGCTCTTCTCGATGCTTTCGCTGTCGACAAAGGTAATTTGTACATCGGTTTCAGTATGAATACCGGCGTGTTTCAGGGCTTCGATCAGCGATTTGTAGGACTCGGTCAAATCAACGTATTTTCCGACCATTGCGATTTTGACGGTGTGTTTCGGATTTTGAATCGCGTGAACGATTTTCTTCCATTCGGTCAAATCGGCTTGTTTGACATTCAGTTGGAGCTGCTCGGTAATGATGTTGTCGATGCCTTGGTTGTGCAGCATTTCCGGGCATTCGTAAATGCTGTCCACATCGTAGCTGCCCACGATGGCGCGTTCTTCAACGTTACAGAACAGGGCAATCTTACGGCGCTCGTCCGCAGGCATTTCTCTGTCCATACGGCAGATCAGGATGTCCGGTTGCAAACCGATGCTCAACATTTCTTTAACGGTATGCTGGGTCGGCTTGGTTTTGATTTCGCCGGCGGCGGCAATGTAAGGAACATAGCTCAGGTGGGCAAACAATGTATTGTTGCGGCCGAGCTGGCTGCGCATTTGACGGATGGCTTCCAAGAAAGGCAACGATTCGATATCGCCGACTGTGCCGCCGATTTCGACAATCGCCACATCATAACCGGCCGCGCCTTCGTGGATGCGGCGTTTGATTTCATCGGTAATGTGCGGAATCACTTGTACGGTACCGCCCAAATAGTCGCCGCGACGCTCTTTGGCAATCACGTTTTCATAGACTTGGCCGGTACTGAAGCTGTTGCGGCGGGTCATGGTAGCGTTGATGAAACGCTCGTAGTGACCGAGGTCGAGGTCGGTTTCCGCGCCGTCATCGGTCACGAATACTTCGCCGTGTTGAAACGGGCTCATGGTACCCGGGTCAACGTTGATATACGGGTCGAGTTTAAGCATGGTCACGTTCAAGCCACGCGACTCGAGAATAGTAGCAATAGAAGCGGCGGCGATACCTTTACCCAAAGAAGATACAACGCCGCCGGTTACGAAAATAAATTTAGTCATGATGTGATACCCATGTTGGAATGTATGATTTTAACTTGAAGCAGCATATTCTGGCAAACGGCAAAAGCTTCAGGCCGTCTGAAAACAGCGTTTTCAGACGGCCTTATCATACTGATTCTATATATCAGCGCAGCTCACGGCGCAGGATTTTGCCGACGTTGGATTTTGGCAACTCGTCGCGGAATTCGATGTCTTTCGGCACTTTATACGCCGTCAGTTCTTTGCGGCAGAAATCGATCAGTTCTTCCTTGGTCAAAGACGGGTCTTTGCGTACGACGAAAACTTTAATCGCTTCGCCGGTTTTTTCGCTTGCCACGCCGATACAGGCGACTTCCAAGACTTTGTCGTTGCTGGCCACCACTTCTTCGATTTCGTTCGGATACACATTGAAACCGGATACCACAATCAAATCTTTTTTGCGGTCCACCAGCTTCAGCCAGCCTTTTTCATCCATCACGGCAATATCGCCGGTCTCCAAAAAGCCGCGTGCATCGATTGCTTTGGCGGTTTCTTCCGGACGGTTCCAATAGCCTTTCATCACTTGCGGGCCGCGCACCCACAATTCACCCGGCTGTCCGATAGGCACTTCTTTGCCGTCCGCATCGCGTAATTCGACTTCGGTCGAAGGAACCGGCAAACCGATACCGCCGCTGTAAGCCTCGATATTCAAAGGATTGCAACATACGCCCGGGCTGGCTTCGGTCAAACCGTAAGCTTCCACAATCGGCGTACCGGTGATTTTTTTCCATTTTTCCGCCACGGCTTTTTGCGTTGCCATACCGCCGCCCAAAGTCAGCTTCAAACGGGAAAAATCGACTTCGGCAAAATCCGGACGGTTGACCATCGCATTAAACAGGGTATTCACACCGATGAACACGCTGATCGGCTCTTTTTTCAATTCGCCGATAAACCCCTTCATGTCGCGCGGGTTGGTAATCAGGATGATTTTGGAACCGGTATTCGCAAAAATCATCAGGTTCACCGTCAAGGCAAAGATATGATAAAGCGGCAACGCGGCAATAACCGTTTCTTCGCCTTCGCGCAGGCTGTTTTTAATCCATTCTTTTGCCTGCAACATATTGGCGCAGATATTGCCGTGGCTGAGAACGGCGCCTTTCGCCAAACCGGTCGTGCCGCCTGTATATTGCAATAAGGCTGTGTCATCGCGCGTCAATTCGACTGGCTTGAACGTATTTGCCGCACCTTGCTTCAAGGCCGTCTGAAAAGTCACGGTATTGGGAATACGGTATTCCGGCACCATTTTTTTCACTTTGCGGATGACGAAGTTCATCAACGCGCCTTTAATCATACCGAACATTTCACCGACCGATGCGACAATCACATGTTTGATTTGTGTACGCGGCAACACCAGCTCCAGCGTATTGGCAAAGTTCTCCAACACGACAATCGTTGTCGCGCCACTGTCTTTCAACTGATGCTCCAACTCGCGCGGCGTATAAAGCGGATTGGTATTCACTGCCACCAAACCGGCCTGCAAAATACCGAAAAGCGCAATCGGATATTGCAAAACGTTCGGCATCATAATCGCCACGCGCTCACCGCGCGGCAGTTTCAATACGTTTTGCAGATAAGATGCAAAATCCGTTGCCAACTTGCCTACTTCGGCATAAGTCAGCGTTTTGCCCATGTTTTGAAAAGCCGGTTTATCCGCGAATTTTTCGACGCTTTGACGGAATACGTCGCTGATAGAGCTGTATTGCGTGATGTCGATTTCGGCATTGACGCCTTTTTCGTAGCTTTTGAGCCAGAGTTTTTCCATGTTGATTCAGTCTTTGTTTTAGTCGTTTTTAGAATGGAGGCCGTCTGAAAGGCTTGATTTAATCCGCCGCTTCGTTTTCAGACGGCCCTTGTGTTAAGCAGTAATAATAACAGGCTTGTCGGTGGACATGATGATACCGCCGCCCAAGCACACATCGCCGTCGTACAGTACCGCAGATTGGCCTGGGGTTACTGCCCACTGCGGCTCATCAAAGATAAGCTCAATGGTTTCATCATCCAAGTAACGCAACGTACAAGGCGCGTCAGCCATACGGTAGCGCGTTTTGCAGGTATAGCGGCCTTCTTTCGGACGTTCGGGCAATGTGAAGCTCAAATCGTTCATCATCAGGCTTTGCGTATAAAGCAAAGGATGGTCATGTCCTTGGACGACAATCAGTTCGTTTTTGGTCAAATCCTTGGCCGCAACAAACCATGGCTCGCCTGCACCGCCGATGCCCAAGCCTTTACGTTGGCCCAGCGTGTAAAACATCAAGCCGACGTGTTCGCCGACTACTTTGCCTTCAGGGGTCACCATTTTGCCATTATTGGTCGGCAGGTATTTTTGCAAAAACTCGCGGAACGGGCGTTCGCCGATAAAGCAGATGCCGGTACTGTCTTTTTTGGTTGCAGTCGGTAATTTGAATTCTTCGGCAAGACGGCGGACTTCAGGCTTCTCCAACTCACCCAATGGGAAAATCGCGCGCTCGAGTTGGAAAGGCTTGAGACGGTATAGGAAATAGCTTTGGTCTTTATTTTGATCCAAGCCTTTGAGCAGGTAATGCACGCCGTTGCGAACTTCTTTACGGGCATAGTGTCCGGTGGCAATGGTATCGGCGCCCTGCTCGATGGCGTAGTCCAAAAAGCATTTGAATTTGATTTCGGCATTACACAATACATCCGGATTCGGCGTGCGGCCTGCGCTGTATTCTTTGAGGAAATAGGCAAATACGTTGTCTTTGTATTGTGCGGCGAAATTGACGATGTCGATGTCGATGCCGATGATGTCGGCAACGGCAATGGCATCGAAGGAATCTTGTTTGATGCTGCAATATTCGTCGTTGTCGTCATCTTCCCAGTTCTGCATGAACACGCCGCTGATTTGATGGCCTTGCTGTTTGAGCAGGGCCGCGGTAACGGAGGAATCGACGCCGCCGGAAAGGCCGACGATGATGTTTGCTGGTGTGTTGTGAGTATTCATGAGCAGAATGTGGGTTTCAAATACATTTTTTAAAGCGTGATTTTAGCACATTTTGATTTGACGACAGAAAAGGCCGTCTGCAAGCCCAATGACTTTCAGACGGCCTTTATATGCAAATTCAAGCAATTAGTGCTGATGTGCGCCACCGTGTGCGCCGTGGTCGTGCTGCATTTCAGCTTTAGGCGCGGTTTTCACTTCCAGCTCGACAGTTTGAGGTTTGGCGTTTTTGAATTTCAGGGTTACAGGCACTTTTTCGCCTTCTTTCAATTGTTTTTTCAGACCCATGAACATAACGTGGTAGCTGCCCGGTTTCAGCTCGGTTACGCCTTTTGCAGCCAAAGGCACGCCGCCTTTAACTTCACGCATACGCATAACGCCGTTATCGTTAATATGGGTATGTACTTCAACGCGTTCTGCAACAGGGCTGCTGCCGCCTACCAAGAAGTCCTGTTTGGCTTCATCGTTTTGGATTTTCATGAATGCGCCACCCATTTTCATACCTTCGACAGTGGCACGCGCCCAACCGTCTTCAATATGGATACCGGCTGCAGATACGGAAGTTGCCAAGCCTGCCAGAATCAGGGTTGCCATTAATTTTTTCATGTTTTGCTCCTTGTGTTTGCCAAATGGCTGGGATATACAGCCTTCATCTTACAACCAAAGGCCGTCTGAAAACTTTGATATAGATTAATTAATACTATCTAATCCTAACGAATTACTATATTACCACATTTTTAAGCAGTTAATGCAATAATCCAAACAATAAATAACATGAACAAAGCCATCAATTGCGCGGCTGAGCCGGCATCTTTGGCACGCTTGGCCAGCTCATGTTTTTCAGTAGAGGTATGGTCAACGGCTGCTTCGACGGCGGTATTAAACAATTCGGTAATCAATGAAATAAACGATGCGGCAACAAGCACCATTTTGATGGCCGGTCCGAAATCAAGGAATAAGGCCAAGACAATTAAAATCAGGTTCAACCAAAAAACTTGGCGAAATGCGCTTTCATAACGGTACGCGGCAGCCAGTCCGTCTTTGGAATAACCGAACGCATTGATGATGCGCTTAATGCCGTTTTTACCTTTTTTTTCAGATGCGTAGGAAGATGGTTCCATCATATTCTCAACATAAAAAGGCCGTCTGAAAAGAAACGGTCGGGTCAATTTTCAGACGGACTTTGGGTTTATTGTTTTGCCCAAGATGCCACGGCATCTGCGAACATGGCGGCAACGTCGAAATCTTTTTGCTTCATGATTTCTTGGAAACCGGTCGGGCTGGTTACGTTGACTTCGGTCAGGTTGCTGCCGATGACATCCAAACCTGCCAACAAGATGCCGCGGCGCTTCAATTCAGGCGCCAGGGTTTCTGCAATTTCACGGTCGCGCTCGCTCAATTCCTGCGCCACGCCGCGGCCGCCGGCAGCCAAGTTGCCGCGCGTTTCGCCGTTTTGCGGAATACGCGCCAAAGCATACGGAACAACTTCCCCGCCGATAATCAAAATGCGCTTGTCGCCATGTACGATTTCAGGAATATAGCGTTGTGCCATGATGGTGCGTGAATCAAGCTGCATCAGGGTTTCAAGGATACTGCCGATATTGGGGTCGGATTCGGTCAGGCGGAAAATGCCCATACCGCCCATGCCGTCCAACGGTTTGATGATGATGTCGCCGTGTTCTTTCAAAAAGGCACGGACATCGGCAGAACGCGTGGTTACCAAAGTGGGGGCGGTGAACTGGCTGAAGTTCAAAATAGCCAATTTCTCATTGAAATCGCGCATTGCTTGTCCGCTGTTAAATACTTTTGCGCCCTGCTGCTGTGCCAATGTCAAAAATTGGGTTGCGTACAAATATTGCATATCAAACGGCGGATCAGTGCGCATAATGACCGCATCAAAATCTTTTAAGGCCGTATGAACTTTTGCCTCTGCTTTAAACCATTCGTGATCGTCATCGTTCTTCGCACCGACAAACTCAAATGCCGCCGCCTGAGCCACTACCCAGCCTTCACGGACGGACAATTCTCCGCTCAAGGTATGAAAAAGCTGCCAACCGCGCTTTGCCATTTCACGCATCATGGCGTAAGTAGTATCTTTATAGGTTTTAAAACTTGCCATCGGATCGGCGATAAACAGGACTTTCATCAAAATTTCCTTGTAAACAGACGCTATAATCATACCTTGTATTCTGCTTGTCTGAAAGGGCGCAAAATACGGAAAAGGCCGTCTGAATTTCATTTTCAGACGGCCTTAAGGCTTTTAAGCGGCGGCCAGATGCAAGAGTTCGGCAGCATGGCTGCGTGTGGTGTCGGTAATGATTTCGCCGCCCAACATACGCGCGATTTCCTCAATGCGCTGATGATGATCCAATACGCTGATTTCGCTGACGGTTTGTTCGCCTTCGCTATGTTTGCGCACTTGCCAATGGTTTTCACCGCAAGAGGCGACTTGAGGAAGATGGGTTACCGCCAAGACTTGATGTTTTTTACCCAAGGCACGCAAAGCTTTACCGACCATTTCGGCGACGCCGCCACCGATACCGGTATCCACTTCGTCAAAAATCAATGTTGGCACTTGCGTGTATTGGCTGGCAACCACTTGCAAAGCCAAGCTGATACGCGCCAACTCGCCGCCGGAAGCCACTTTGTTCAAAGGACGGGACGGATTGCCTTTATTTGCCGCCACTTGGAATTGCACCTGCTCCAGACCATGCGCGGTCGGCGAAGACGGCAACAAGACGATGTCAAAACGTGCGCCCTTCATGGCCAAATGCTGCATATGCTCGGTTGTTTCTTCGCCCAAACGGCCGGCCGCCTGATGGCGCATGGCGGAGAGGATATGCGCGGCTTCGTGGTATTCGGCAAGATTGCGCGCAACCGTATTTTCCAAGGTTTCCAAATCAGCGGCCGCTTGCAGGTTTTGCAGGCGCTCGTCAATTTCTGCCAACTTTTGCGGCAGCTCTTCCGGCTCAATGCGGTATTTGCGCGCCATGCTCATCAATTCGCCCATACGGCTTTCTTGTGCGGCCAATTCATTCGGATCGATATCGCTGCGGCCGGCCACATCGCGCATATTGGAACTGATTTCCCCCAACTCGGCTTCAATACTTGCCAACATATTCAGGCTTTCGGCAAAGCGCGGTTCAATGTTTTGCAGATTGCCCAGCAGTTTTTGGCATTGGTAGATTTGACGTTGGATGCCGTTGTCGCCGTCTATGCTTTCGCCCACCTGCTCGGCGGTTTGCAGCAACTCGGCCGAATGCGCCAGGCTGTCGTGGCTTTGGCTTAAGGTTTCCCATTCGTTGGGTTTGAGCTCCAATTGGTTCAATTCATTAAACTGCCATTCCAAACGCTCGCGCTCGATAGCCATGGTTTCTGCCTGCTCTTGTGCTTCTTGCAGGGCTTTTTTCGCATTGACCCAATTTTGATAAAGCTGTTTGACCGTTTCTGCCTGCTCTTTGCTGCCGGCAAATGCGTCCAACAACTCGCGTTGCGCAGATTCTTGATTCAGCGAATGATGGGCGTTTTGGCCGTGAATATCGATTAACTGCTCGCCGATGGCTTTCAACTGCGCCAGCGTTGCTGCCTGATTATTGATATAACTGCGGCTTTTACCCTTGGCATCGATAATACGGCGGATGCTGAGCTCTTCAGCATCTTCTTCCAAAAGGCCTTGCTCCTGCAGCTGCGCTTTCAGTTCGGGCAAACCGCTGATGTCAAACAAAGCCGACAACTGTGCCTCTTTGGCGCCGTTGCGCACTTGGCTGTAATCGGCTTTATCGCCCAACAACAGGCCAATCGCATCCAGAGTAATCGATTTGCCTGCGCCGGTTTCGCCCGTTAAAACGGTAAAGCCGTTTTGAAAATCAAGATTTAGGTTTTCAACAATGACAAAATCTCGCAAAGAAAGTGCCAACAGCATTGTAGTATTCCTTAGTAAATCACCCGCGCTTATGCGGAATAGCTTTAGATATGCTGATTATAACTAAGATTTTTTGTAGTTTGAATCAGATTTTTCTTATAATTTATCTAAGATATTTATTTTAAACAAATTATTTTTTAAGCAGGCAATAAAAAGGCCGTCTGAATATTGCTACATGTTCAGACGGCCTAAATTTGCTTTATTCTGCCAGTTCTACTTGTTCATGCCCCATCAATTCCTGCCCTACTCCGGCAAGCAGGTTCAGATAACGCTCATACTGCTTGAGCATATCGGCAATCAATTCTTTTTGCGTCATATATTGCACATCGTATCCATCGCGCCCATCCGAGAAATACGTCAACGGTATGAACGTTGCCGCATATTTGAAATGAGGCAGGCTGTCTTCACGAATCAACTGGTCGGTAATTTCCCGCTTTACGGATTTAATCCCATAGACAAAATCCCTTACCGTCCCTTTATGCACCACCAGCTCCACCGACGGCTCATCCTGTTGCAACAGACAACGGATTTCTACGTCCATATTGTATTTTTGAGTCAATTCGTTTTTCAATTCCTGCATTGCCGGAAGCGCCGTATTTTTCATAAATTTGATGATATCGACTTCCTGCGTCTGATTCATCATTTGGCCAAGGCGTTCCCTCCAATGATCGCCCGACCAGAAAATACTGCTCGGATTGACGGCGGTTGCAAAATAGTTGGCATCGTTGTTCAGGGCTTTCCACAAAGAAACCATCATAAAAATCATCAACACCGCAAACGGCAGAGACGCAATCAGGGTCATGGTTTGCAAAATAGGCAAACCGCCGGCACCCAACAACACAATAGCCACAGCCGAAATCAACACCCCCCACATAACCGATTGCCACTTGGGCGAAGCCAGCCCTTTATCGCGCGAAGCAATATTGTTCAGTACATAAATGCCTGAGTCGGCAGAAGTGATAAAAAACAGCGCAATCACCAGCAATGCCACCAAGCTGCTGACAACCGGCCATGGCAAATAATTCAAAAAGGCAAACAACAGTTTTTCAGGCTCGTTGGTCAAGGCAGACAACGCGCCGTTTGCCACATGCGTGTCCAGCCACAAGGCCGAATTGCCAAATACAGTAAACCACAAAATACTCATCAGGCTAGGCACTGCCAATACGCCAAAAATAAATTCGCGGATGGTCCTGCCTCGTGAAATTCGGGCAATGAACAAACCGACAAAAGGCGACCACGAACACCACCAAGCCCAATACAACACCGTCCAGCCGGTAAACCATTTTGTATGCTCAGGCTCGTAGGTATATGACTTAAAGCTGAACGAAACGAAGTTACTCAAATAAGTGCCCAAATTGTCGCTGAATGCAAAAATCAAATACGTCGTCGGCATACTCAACAAGACAAACAGCATCAAAGCCAGTGCCAATACCAAGTTGGTTTCACTCAAAATTTTGACGCCTTTGCCCACGCCCGAAGTTGCGGAAAATATGGCAACCGCCATCACAACGACGATGATGCCGACCTGCAAGACATAGCTGTTGTCCTGCACCCAGCCCATCTTCAGCAAACCGGAACCCATTTGTGTCGCGCCAAAGCCCAAGGTTGTGATAATACCGAACAAAGTCGCAATCAAAGCCATCACATCGATGGCATCGCCCATTTTGCCGTTGATTTTGTCTTTTAAAATCGGATAAAAACAGGAGCGCAACGCCAGCGGCAATTTATAGCGGAAACCGAAATACGCCAAGGCAAGCGCAATGATTCCGTAGATTGCCCAGGCATGAATCCCCCAGTGGAACACCGTATGCAGAATCGCCTCTTGCGCATTGCCTTTGGCAATCGGGGAAGAGAAATGCGATAAAGGCTCGGCCACCCCGAAAAACATCAAGCCCACGCCCATACCGGCTGCAAACAGCATAGCCAACCATGATAAAAACGAAAACTCAGGTTCGTCCTCGTTTGTACCCAACCTGATACTGCCGAGGCTGCTGATGGGAAGCGCCAATAAGAAAATAAGGAATACAGAGAAAGTCAGAATATAAAACCAGCTGACATTTTGAAAGATAAACTGCTTCATTGCATTTAACAAAGCTTCAGTATTTTGAGGCCAAACCAAAGCAGCTGACAAAAGCAAAAGGACGAAGAAAAGCGTAATACCGACCACGCTTGGGTTGAAAGAAGATTTGTTTTGAATGAATTGTTTGAATTTCATATCGGTTCCGTAGTTGATACAGCGCATATTTGAAGAACAAACGGGCTGCCGATTGATAAAGAGGGAAACGTTTCCGTATGCCTTCTCAAACTATTACAGAATGAGAGATATTTATTCTAATAATTTTTAAATTATATCACAAAATCAATAAGTTACAAAATTAAACGAAAATTTTATTTAAAATCATAATGTTACACAACAATAAAGGCCGTCTGAAACACGATTGTTTCAGACGGCCTTTACATTTAAATCAATTAATCAATCTACTTCCTGATTCGACTGCTTCTTCAGCTTCCTCATCGCCTGTCGGCGGCGTTTCCATTAAATCAGGCAACACCAGCTCGCCCAATTCAGTCAGCGGCGGCAATTCTTCCAAACTTTCCAAGCGCAAATCGCTTAAGAATGTTGCCGTGGTCGCCCACAATGCCGGACGGCCGACAGAATCACGGTGGCCGATGACTTCAATCCAGCCCCTATCCTGCAAGGTTTGCATCACATTTTGCGACACCGCCACGCCGCGTATGCCTTCGATATCGCCACGCGTTACCGGTTGCTGATAGGCAATAATCGCCAGCGTTTCCATCACGGCGCGGGAATAACGTGGCGCGCGCTGCTCTTGCAGGCTGCCCAGCCGTTCAAATGCGGCTTGGGCAATTTGAAAACGCCAGCCCTCATGGGTATGCACCAATTGCAAAGCCCTATCCTGCCAGCGAGCCTTCAATTGCGCCAACACATCAATCAGCTTGTCTTGCGACAACGGCGGCACGCACAATTCGCGCATGGCTTTTTCGTTTAAGGGTTCGACTTGCGTCAACAGCGCCGCTTCAATCAGCGCATCGGGAGAAAGTTTTTCAGTCATAATAAAATCAAGGTTCAGACGGCATAAACAGCCGAAGGCCGTCTGAAAGGCAATATGGTCAATGGTTTGTTACGCGCTCAAATGCGCTTTCAGTTTTTCTTCGTCCAAAAACCAATGGCAGATTTCGGTATCGCTATCCAGCAAAACAGGCACCAGCTCATTGTACTTTTCCTCTAAAACCGGATCTTCATCAACATCAACAATATCCAGCCCAAATCCGAACTGCTCCTGATAAGGCTTTAATTGTTCGCGCATTTTGTGGCACAGGCTGCAATATTCCCGAAACATCAAGGTTAGTTTCATGATGGTTACTCTCGGAGGGACAAAAGCGGCCATTGTATAGCAAAATGCCGCCAAACCATACAGGCATGACAAAGGCCGTCTGAATAGGCGTGAGATAACGCCTTCAGACGGCCTTTATGTGTATTCTGAATTAAGACTGAACGTTGATACCGGCAGTCACGGTATTTTGGGCACTGCTCGCAGTCAGAAACGATGCAGCCAATTCGCCGCAGCAACCGCAACAAGTTGCCACGCCCAATTGAGCCTGCAAATCGCTCATGGTGGTTGCACCGGCGGCGATGGTCTCTTTGATGTCGTGGTCAGTAATGGCGTTGCAGATGCAGACAAACATGATGTGCTCCAATAATTTTGTTACCCTCTGTAATTGAGAGTAGGATTTATTCTTGAACGTAAATATAAATAAAAACGGTTTGCATTGCAATATTGGCGCTGTCCTTTTGTTTTGAAATTTTTCTATGCAAATTTGTATTTTGATTGTTATTTTATAAATAGTAAACTTTACAACCGTTCAGACGGCCACGATAACAAAAGGCGGCATCTTCGAGATGCCGCCTTTATTTATGAACGGGAATGATGTTCGTCAACCATGTTTTTCAAACGGATATTGGCCACATGGGTATAAATCTGCGTGGTATTGATGTCGGAATGTCCCAACATCATCTGGACCGAGCGCAAATCAACGCCGTGATTGACCAAATGTGTGGCAAAAGCATGGCGCAAACCGTGCGGACTGAGCGAAGCAATACCGGCCGCTTCGGCATATTCTTTGACTATCATCCATGCAAGCTGACGGCTGATGCCGCTGCGTTTCTGGCTGACAAACACTTCGTCGCAGATTTTGTTTTTTAGTAACAACGGGCGCGATTCGTTGCAATAGCGTTCCACCCAATATGCCGCTTCCTGTCCCAACGGAACCAGACGCAATTTATCGCCTTTGCCTATGGTACGGATACTGCCGCGATGTAAATCGATATCGCTGAGCGTCAATTTGACAGCTTCGGTCACGCGCAAACCTGTTGCATACATGACTTCAAGCAAGGCTTTGTCGCGCAGTCCATGCGGCGTTTCCACATCCGGTGCAGCCAGCAACGCATCGATTTGGGCTTCAGTAATCAGCGTGGGCAGTTTGCGTTCCGATTTCGGCGCTTTGAGAAAACGGGTGGGATTGTCTGCTCTTTGGCCTGTCTCTTCCAACCAGCCGTACATACGCTTGCAAGCTGACAAGGCCCGCGCTTGGGACGTGTTTTTTTCCCCCTCCGCATACACGGCATCAGACAGGGCAAACTCATCGGCACTCAACCAATCCTGCCCGCCCTCGGCCAAACGCGCAGCGATTTTGACCAAATCACGGCGGTAACTTTGCAGCGTATTGTGGCTGAGCCGGTCTTGCAGCCAAAGGGATTCAAGCAACTTGTCTATTAAATCGTCCATATTCATCAAACTGATTGAAAGGCCGTCTGAACGGCATGGCTTTACATCCGTTCAGACGGCCTTAGGTTTTCAAAGCCCTATTAAGAGGCTTGAGAGATTGTATCCAAAACTTCCTGCGCGTGTCCGGCCACTTTGACTTTGCGCCACTCATGGGCGATTTCGCCGTTTTTGTCCAGCACAAACGTGCTGCGCTCAATGCCGAGGGATTCTTTGCCGTAAAGCTTTTTCAGCTTGATCACGTCAAACAGTTTGCAGACGGTTTCTTCTTTGTCGCTCAACAATTCAAACTGGAAGCCCTGTTTGGCGCAGAAATTCTGATGCGATTTCACGCCGTCGCGCGAAATGCCGACAACGGTATAGCCCAATGCTTTGAATTGTTCCAATCGGGCATTGAAATCCAAGCCTTCGGTGGTACATCCGGGCGTGCTGTCTTTAGGATAAAAATAGACAACCAACGGTAAATGTTCGTCGGAGTTAAAATCGCTGCCGGAAGAAGATGGGAGTGTGAATTGATATTTTGACATATTATTCCTTTCAGACGGCCTAAACCTAGCCTGCGTTTATTTTTCGCTTAAATTCAAATAACTGCGCGTACCTTGAAAATCTTCCAATACGCGCAACAAAAGCTGGAAGTGGTCGTCATTGCCGGCCAAATCCAACTCATCGGCATTGACGGTCAGCAAAGGCGCGCTTTGATACAAATGGAAGAAATGGCTGTATTCGTCATGCACCCGTCCCAAATAGCCTTCGGGAAACAAGCTGATGATACCCTCTTGACGTTTTTGCAGGCGTTTGCGGTTGTTTTCGACGGCGGTTTGCAGATAAATTACCACATCGGGTTCCGCGTATTGCGGCAAAATGCGTTGCTTTATATCGGCAAAAAGCTGCCGCTCGTCATCATTCAAAACGATGGGCGTAAAAATGCGGTCTTTTTCCGGCAGAAAATCAGCCACAACCATTCCACCTTGCGCGCATTGATCTTCAATAATATTCACGCTTTCAGCGCGGCGCGTCAGGAAGAAAAGCTCGGCAGCCAAGCCATTATTGGAAACATTGCTGTAAAACTTCATGAGAAACGGATTGTGATCCGGATTCTCCGACAACAGCAACGCGCTGAAATGCTCTGCCAAGCGGCGGCTCAAAGCAGTCTTGCCGCTACCGATGGCGCCTTCGACAACAATATAACGAGGATTCATAGTAACTCTTTGTAATGTGTTTCCCAACAATATTTTATAGCAAAAAAGGCGTGTCCAACACGCCCTTTCTTGTTTCAGCCTGTTTTTCAGACGGCCCTTATTCTTTTAACAGGCGAATCCCCTGCCCGCCCAAAGCCTGAGCCAAATCAGCCGCACGGCCATGCTCGCACAACGCAAAATCCGGAAGAATTTCAGCCAGCGGCAACATGACGAAACTGCGCTCATGCGCGCGCGGATGCGGCAAGGTCAGATGCGGGTCATCGCTGCGGATACCGTCAAAATCGATGATGTCCAAATCCAAAGTGCGCGGCGCATTACGGAAGCTACGCTCGCGCCCAAATTCGGCCTCGATGCGGTTTAACTCTGCCAACAGCGCTACGCCGTCCAATGAAGTTTTCACGGCACACACGGCGTTCACAAAATCAGGCTGATTGTCATAGCCGACCGGCGCAGTCAGATACAGGGAAGAAGCCTTTTCGAGCCGGATATGCGGATGCGCGGCCAATTCGGCCAAAGCGGCGCGAACCTGTTCGGCAGGATTGGCAAGATTGCTGCCCAAAGCAATAATGGCAAAATGCGGATACATTTCAGACGGCCTCTTTTAAAACGGCAGTGTTTTGGTTTTGGCAAGGAAAACAATTGTGGCAACACACGACATGGCCAAAATATAGACGATATAAAATTTCGGCGAACGCGGACGCGAACGCATCATAATCATGCCCAATACAATATAAACCAGCAACAGCAGGATTTTCATGCCGAGCCACGGCGCATTGAACGGCGAAAAATGGGTAATCTTCATCAGCCACAAGCCGGTAAACAGCAACATGGTGTCGTTCAAATGCGGCATGGCTTTCCAAATGCCTGCCAACGGTTTTTCAGGATGACGCCAAAGCATGAAAAAGCGGATATTAAACAGCAAAATGGTAATGGTTACAAAAATCTGGTGGCTGTATTTGACGAACAGGTATTGCATAACAGTTTCTTGTCGGTAGAGGGAATGAAAGCGGCTATTTTACCGCAAACATCTATTTCTGACGCAACTTTTCAACCGCCAGCAGATAGGGCGGCGCATTGCGGCGGTTGACAAAGCCATAGCGCAACACGGCAAAGGCTTCCTGCGGCAAAGCCTCCGCCCATTGCACAATCGCCTCAGCCTCTATTCGGCCGGCTTCATGCCCCGGATACAATACCGCCACGGCAAGCCCGCCCTCTTTCAGCAAACCCAAAGTATCCGTCAGCGCACGGATGCTGCTTGCCGCTTCAGTCGTACAGCTTTTATCGCCGCCCGGCAGCCAACCAAAATTAAATACCGCGGCATCTAAAGGCTCGTCGATATAAGATAAAAGGTTTTCATGGCCGTCATGTATCAGGGCTACCCAACCATCTACGCCGTTTTCTTTCAGACGGCCTTGAGTCTGCGCCAGTGCTTTAGATTGCACATCAAAAGCCCACACCTTACCCGTTTCGCCAACCAATTGCGCCAACAGCAAAGTATCATGTCCATTTCCGGCCGTCGCATCCAAAGCGCGGCCGCCTGCTTTTAAGGCTTGTCGTAACAGGGAATGTGCAAAGGGAAGAATGTTTTCAAGCAGCATGATAAAGGTCGTCTGAAAATAAAAATACCCTACCGCAAAAGCGGTAAGGTATTGAAAAACAGGAATGCGTTACATCATTTATTCGGCAGGTTGCTGCACAGTCTCAACTTGAACCGGAGCAGCTGCGGCAGCGGCTTGAGGTTGTTTGTTTTCGTGTTGCAGGCTGACTGCGCGTGCAGGAACGATTGTTGAGATAGCGTGTTTGTAAACCATTTGAGTGACGGAAGTATTACGCAGCAGAACAACGTACTGGTCGAATGATTCCACTTGGCCTTGCAGCTTGATGCCGTTTACCAAGTAGATTGAAACCGGAACGTGCTCTTTACGCAACGCATTCAAAAAAGGATCTTGTAACATTTGTCCTTTAGCTGTCATATTCTTGAGCTCCATTATTATGATTGTAAAGACGCCAAAATCGGCGTTTGATGGGATTGTAGCCCCGAATAGAATAAATTACCAACTATTTTTTTCTATCACACCGTTTAGGAATCCAGCAATAAGGGAAATTCCCGACAAACCGACTGTTTCATTTTCATCTTCACACCCCTTCCCAATCCCGATTTTATGTATTTTGATTCCGGCAAATCCAATCGATAAATATCATGAAACATGAATAACTTACATTCCATCATAAAAGGCCGTCTGAAATCGTTCAGATGGCCTTTATGCTTATTTGCTGAATTGTTTTTTCACGCTGACTTTGGTTTTCTTCTTGAAGCGGTTTTTCTCTTCCTTGCGGCCCTCGCGTTTCTCGATACGGTTGCTCAGGCTGACACGGCGCAGCGGTTTTTTCTTCGGTTTGTCTTCCGCATTTTCATACGGGTTTTCCGAAACATTGTATTGAATTCTGAGCGGCGTGCCTTGCAGATTAAAGGCTTTGCGGAATGTTTGGGTCAGATAGCGCGTGTAGCTGTCGGAAATGGCGTGCAGCGAATTACCGTGTACCACAATCACCGGCGGATTCATGCCACCTTGGTGGGCATAACGCATTTTCGGACGCACCAAACCTGCGCGCGGCGGCTGTTGACGTTCAATCGCGCTTTGCAGGACGCGCGTGATTTTCGGCGTCGGCATTTTAATCATCGCCGCATTGTAGGCAGCCTGAATGCTTTCAAACAAACCGTCTATACCGCGTTCTTTCAACGCAGAAATAAAGTGGAACTTAGCAAAATCAAGGAAATACAGTTTGCGGTTGATATCTCGTTTCACTTGCTCGCGCCGCTCTTCGCTGATGCCGTCCCATTTATTGACCGCCACCACCAAGGCACGGCCTGCTTCCAAAGCAAAACCCGCAATCGTCGCATCTTGGTCGGCGATATCTTGTTGCGCATCCAACACCAAAACAGCAACGTTTGCCGCCTCAACCGCCTGCATGGCTTTGATAACGGAAAACTTTTCCACTGCCTCATCCACTTTGCCGCGACGGCGTACACCTGCGGTATCGATGATGGTAAACGGTTTACCGTCGCGTTCAAAATCGATATGGATACTGTCACGCGTCGTGCCTGCCATATCGAAGGCAATCACGCGCTCTTCGCCGAGGATGGCGTTTACCAAGGTTGATTTACCGACATTTGGACGGCCGATTACAGCAAAAACAGGATGTTTCGCTTCTTCCTCTTCCTTTTCAGGCTCAGGGAAGGTTTCCAAAATATCTTCAATCAGATAATACACGCCATCGCCGTGCGCACCTGAAATAACATAAGGGTCGCCCAGGGCAAGTTCGTAGAACTCGGCGGCAAGCACGGCCCTATTGCCGCCCTCGCCCTTATTCACGGCCAAATAAACAGGACGCGGGCTTTGGCGCAAACGGTCGGCAATGATTTTGTCTTGCGGGGTCAAGCCGGTACGGCCGTCCACCAAAAACACAACCGCATCGGCTTCATCGACAGCCTGCAAAGTCTGTTTCGCCATTTCGTGCAAAATGCCGCTGTCCACAACCGGCTCAAAACCGCCGGTATCGATGACCAAATAAGGTTTGCTGCCGACTTTGCCATGACCGTAGTGGCGGTCACGCGTCAGGCCGGGCAAGTCATGCACGAGCGCGTCTTTGGTGCGCGTCAAACGGTTGAATAAAGTAGATTTGCCGACATTGGGGCGGCCGACAAGCGCGATGGTTGGTTTCATGATTGAGTCTTTCTGTGTCAAGTGCCGCCTAAAATCGGGAGCGGAACACAAGCAGGTGTTTTAAAAACACGGTTGATAAGGATAAGTGTAGGCCGTCTGAAAAGTCATGGCAACTTCAGACGGCCTTGATTTTAAAAAAACTTATTTCAAGCTGTCGATTTTCATTTGCAGCAATTCGCGGCCCACGGCAGTTTGCGGCAATTTGCTCAAAGCAGCTTCGTAGCTTTGTACGGCTTCTTTTGTTTTATTTTGGGCAACGTAAACATCGCCTTTGGTTTCCAGCATCAAAGGCTCGAAGTCAGCCTCAACCTGAGTATTCAGGGCATTGATGGCGGCATCGTATTTTTTCTGCTGCAACAGGACAACGCCCAAACGCTGCGCCGCCAAAGCTTGAACCAGCGGTGCGTTTTGGTTTTTCAGCACCCAATTCAAATGACCTTCCGCCACATCATAACGGCCGGCATCAAACTCGGTCGCCGCTACCATCAAGGTAGCTTGGGCTGTCGAAATGGAATCAGGATAGTTTTTTTGCAATTCGGCCAAATCGGCATTGATGGCTTTTTGGTCGGTTTTTTGCTGCGCCTTTTCCACCATTTGCGCCAATACGGCGGCGGCTTCCTGATCTTTTGAAGCTTTTTGGCCTTGGTAAATGGTGTAACCCAAATACCCCAAAGCCGCCACGATCAGCAAGGCAAAGATCCAACGGCCGGTGCTTTTCCAAAAATATTTAAAGTTGTCTAACTCTTGTTGTTCTTCCAAATGGGCTGCCATTTATGCGTTCTTCCATTGTTGTAAAGTGTCTATCAAATCAGCGGTGACAACGGTTTGTTGTTCGTGTTTGCCCTGCATATCTTTCAGGGTAACCGTACCGTTTGCCAGCTCATCCTGAGCCACAATCAGGGCAAAGCGTGCGCCACTGTTGTCTGCTTTTTTCATTTGCGCTTTCAGGCTCTGATAGCCGGAATGCTGCATCACATTGAAGCCTTGAGCGCGCAAGGCTTGCGCGTATTTCATCACCTGCAAGTCCGCACCTTCGCCTTGGTGCATTGCATAGACATCAGGCGCAGCGTTCACTTCCAGAGAGCCGTATTCGCTCACCAAAAGCAGCAGGCGCTCAATACCCATTGCAAAGCCGATAGACGGCGCAGGTTTGCCGCCAAGCTCTTCAATCAAACCATCGTAACGGCCGCCGCCGCACACAGTCGCTTGCGCGCCGAGTTTGTCGGTCGTCCACTCAAAAACCGTCTGATTGTAGTAATCCAAACCGCGTACCAAGCGCGGATTTTCAACATATTGAATACCCAAACCGTCCAACATCGCCTTGAAGCGTGCATAGTGGTTTTGCGAAGCCTCGCCCAAATAATCCACCAGACGCGGTGCCGCATTGCAGATTTCCTGCAAATCAGGGTTTTTCGTATCCAAAACGCGCAAAGGATTGGTTTTCAGACGGCGTTTGCTGTCTTCGTCCAATTTATCTTCATAACGGGTCAGATATTCAACCAATGCCGCACGGTGTGCCGCTCGTTCCTCACGATTGCCCAAGCTATTGATTTCCAAAGTCAGGTATTCGCGAATACCTAATTTTTCCCATAAGTCGGCAGACATCGCGATGATTTCCGCATCAATATCCGGCCCTTCAAAACCCAAAGCTTCGATACCGACCTGATGGAACTGACGATAACGGCCTTTTTGCGGACGCTCGCGGCGGAACATCGGCCCCATATACCACAGCTTTTGCGGGCTGTTGTACAGAAGGTTGTGTTCGACCACCGCACGCAAACAAGAAGCCGTACCTTCAGGACGCAGGCTCAAACTCAAAGAATCGTTTGAATCGGAGAAGGTGTACATTTCCTTTCCGACCACATCGGTTTCCTCGCCGATGGAGCGGACAAACAAACCGGTTTGCTCGACAATCGGCGTACGGATTTGCTGATAGCCGTAAGCGCGTGTCCAACGGCCGACCGCATCTTCAAACGCCTGCCAAAACGCAGCCGTCAGTTTGAAATCTTTTTGTTCGACAGGTAAAAGGTCGTTCATACCTTTTACAGATTGAATTTTTTGTGCCATTTCAATATGGGATAAGCGAAAATCAAATAGTTGGGCATTATAGCTGATTTTTAAGGGTTTGTGAGTTTGGGAACAAATCAAAAGGCCGTCTGAAAGTTTCAGACAGCCTTTGATCGATTAACGCTTTTATTTATCCAACCTACTAACCGCGGCCCATCCGCATCACAGGCGCATCAACCTGCCGCACCTGCTCTTCCGCCAAGCGCGCCATTTCCTGCTCGCGTTCCTGCGTAGCATAAACCTTGTCTACGTTTTGCCGCAAACCGCGTCCGACATTAGAATCCAGCATGCTATCCAAAGCGGCATACCTTTTGTTATCGTCATCTGACAGCAAGGCTGCAAAACCGTATTCGCGGAATTCGTTGGCAGAAGCGTTTTTGACTAAGGGTTTGCTGATGTCGGGTTTGCCTGCGTCGGCATAGGCCTCCTTCCCTGCATCGGGACGTGTGCCGTCGTTCTGCATCATAAACATCCTGTTGTCGAACAGGGATTTCGGCGGCGGTACACTGTTGATGATTTCTTGGATTTTTTCCGCTTGTTCATCTTTTTGCCTATGCGGATGGTTACTGAGGATACGGACTTTTTCTGCCAGCGGTGCAGCGCCGAAAGCAGCAATCGAAATGGCTGCTTTACTTACCGCTACATCGCCTCGGTAATCCTGAATCATGTTTTTATTCGATTCGGCGAGTTGAAGTGCCTGGTTGAAATTGCGTTCGGAGAGGATGGAGTTTTTGCCCACGAAGTTGTCGGAAGAATGAACTTTGATAGAACGGGCCGCTACGCCGACGGCTTTATAGGCTCTGGTATTGCTTTGATTGTTGTAACCGAATTTTTGCAACAGCGCGATGTCGTCTTGTCCGGCCAATACGATAACCTTGCCGTAATGTGCGGAGGCGGCGGAAACCGTATCCGCAGCTTTTACATAGTTGGTTACCGTGCTGCCGCCTTTGGGAACGCCGTGCATTCCGACCGCGCCGTAGCCGTTGAAGGTTGCGCCTTCATGCCCGAAGCGGTGGGCTTGAATTTCGACATGTGCGCCGCCGAGGGAATGTCCGACGTGGGAGATGGAAGGTTTGGGTAACTCGGGGTTTTTACGATGGAACTCTTCCGCTTTATCCATTGCCATACGCGTCAGTTTTTCCGCATCGGCAGTCTGAAGATTTGCCCAGTTGGTTACCATCGCAAGGTCGATGATACCATCCGTAACACTTGCCGTTCCTCGGTGGGCAACGACAATTTCCTTGGTTCGGAGGTCTTGGTACACCGTGCCTTGATAACCTGTTACAGGGTTGTTGCGGACGGCCAAGACTTTGTAATCGTTGCCTTCAATGGTAATTTTTTTATTTCCTTTGGTTACTGTACGGGTATTGTAGGCATCTACGGCAAGGTCAGCCTGTTGTTGTCGGGTAATTTTGCTCATAATGAAATTTCCTCAAGGGTTACTGTGATAGTAAACATTTCTTTATGTTCTTCGGCACTATAAATTTCGGGCGATTCAATTCCAAAATCAACGGAATCGGTGTAAAGAGTACCATCTTCTTTTCTAGAATAAGGATATGACCATTTCCAATAATAATTAGTCAGCGTCTTTTTTTCTAATAAATATTTCATTATATCGCTGAAATTAAACTCTGTTTCTTCAGGACTTCCTGTTGCCTTCAGCGAAAAACCGAAGCCTTCAGGCTGCCAGTGGCAGACACCTTCTCCGAAATAGTCTTCATCCAACAATGCGTCAGCATAAACCACAGTTTCATATTCAAACTCCCCAAGCTGGCGGATATCGGTCTGTAAGTTCTTTTCAGGTTTTGCAGGGGCTCCTTCGATTTTATTGATGATGTACGTACAATTTTCGGCTTTATAGCCAACCCCAAATTTACCTATCAGTTTTAACGGCCCCGGCGCATCGTTGATTTTGATTCTAAGACGGTAAGCCTGTTTAGGATGGGGATTTAGCTGGAATCTTGCTTCGGTTTGTTCCTGAATACTCATGCTTTTCTCCGAACCGCCGCAGGCATTCAGGCTGAGTACTGAAAATACGGCGGCGGTCATTAATGCGGTCAT
>NZ_KV830205.1:89407-93843 GCF_001836705.1 Neisseria sp. HMSC061B04 | reverse complement strand
AAAATACGGCGGCGGTCATTAATGCGGTCATCGGTTTCATCGGGTTTCCCTTCTTGGGCTGGCAAAGGCCGTCTGAAAACCAAATACAAAAGGTTTTCAGACGGCCTCAATTATAGCGGAAGTTATGTATAAGCGAATTTGTCGACAGATTAACGGTAAAGGCACAGGTATTGCAGGCGTCTACTGCAAGATTGGCCTGCTGCTGTCTAGTAATATTACTCATGATTGAATTTCCTCAAGGGTTACAGTTATGGTAAACATTTCTTTATGTTCTTCGGCACTATACAATTCAGGAGAGGTAATGCCGAAATTGACAAAATCCGGAGAAATGGAACCATCTTCCCGTGTAAAATAAGGATATGACCATTTCCAATAATATTTGGTTAATGTTTTTTTCTCTATCAAATCATTGAAAATATTTCCAAAACTAAATCTAGTCTCTGATGGCTCTCCTGTTGCTTTAAAACCCAAGCCGAATCCCTCTATCTGCCAATGGCAGACACCTTCATTAAAGTAATTTTCATCCTGCATTGCATCAGTATAGACAATGGCTTCGTATTCAAACTCCCCTAGCTGGCGAACTTCAATTTCCAAATCTTTTTCCGGATTGGCAGCCACTCCTTCAATGCGATTAATAATATACGAGCAATTCCTTGCTCCATAACCTACACTCATACTCCCCATCAACTTCAACGGTCCGGGTGCATCGTTAATTTTGATTTTAAGGCGGTATGCCTGTTTGGGATGGGGGTTTAGCTGAAATCTTGCTTCGGTCTGCTCTTGGATACTCATACTTTTCTCCGAACTGCCACAGGCATTCAGACTTAGGACTGAAAAGACAGCGGCGGTCATTAAGGCGGTTATGGGTTTCATCAAATTTCCCTTCTTGGGACAATAAAAAGGTCGTCTGAAAACAATTCTGACAAACTTGCAAAATGGTTTTCAGACGACCTTCATTATAATGGAAATAGTAGATTTGAAAATGGATAACGGACAAACGGCAAATTTTGGGACAGCGCGGAAATTGTAGGCATGTAGGAAATCATCGCGTTGTTTACACCACAGGTTGAGAAAAATAAGCCTGCAAGACCTCAAACAGCGTATCCCCGTTCAAACTGCGGTGCGGCTTTACAGTGTTTTGGCCGAGCCTTTATATTCCGTACCGTTATCGGAGTAAACGCACTCAATCAGGTATGGGCAGGGATCAATCAGGTGTTCGGTCAGAAACTTGGCGGCACTGTCTGCGGTTTTGTCCGGCAAAATGGCGGCGTATAGCTCCCTTGAGAAATCGTCGATGGCGACAAACAGGTAATCCCGCTTATCGGTGGCTTTCTGTCCTTTGAGCAGCGGCAGCCGTTTGGTATCGAGATGTACCAGCTCTCTGGGGTAGGATTTATTGTAGCGTTTGGCCTGCCTTTTGAGTTTTTCCTGAATGCCGCGTTCTACCTTGGTCAGGCGTTTCATTCCGTACTTTGCCTGTTTGAAACGGTTGTTGGTACTGGTTTGGGGTTTGAGCAGCCTGCCTCTTGCAGCTTTAAGTGCGCGGTAAATGGTGACGCGGCTGACTTGGTAGCGGCGTGCCAGGGAGGTAACGCTTTCCTTTTCCTGCGTGTAGGCCAGCCAAATGGCTTGGCGGTGGTGCGGAGTGAGGCGGGTGTTTTTGTGCATGTTCATGTTTCAGTATTCTCTTGGAAATACTGTAAACAACGCTACTGATTTCTACAGCAAGCAACTTCTCGATTGCCAATAGAACCTTCGGAAGTTACTCCAATTGCAAAATAGGCAATTGCCTGGAAATCAGAATTTGATAGATCTTTACTATTCATATAAACATCCTTATTAGACTTTCTATTTTTACTTAGTTAAAGTATCTGATTTGATATATTTTTCACCAACCAATTTATATCTAACCAGTTTTTTATCGTTAAAAATAAAATATTCTTCCTCCTTATCATAGTTAGGACATATAGCTCGCCAATCTGAGTTTATATTGCAATATCGGACATAAAGTTTATTTCCCTTAATAATGCCTTTTAATTTTCCCGTGTTACCCATTCCCTGCGGAGAACCTTCTGCCCACTCTCCTACTATCATATTTCCACGTTGTTTAAATATAAAATTTCCTATATATTCACGAGAGTCATTTGTTGTGTGATAGTACCATTCGCCTGAAAAATCAGGTTTTTTCCCTAAGGTAGGTAACGAGAAAGCAGACAATAATGTTATTAATAATAATTTTCTAAAATATTTCATACGCCTCCTTTCAAAAATAATTCAATACTTTCAAATAATACTATACCCAGTCAAATAAAACTTACCGATAATTATCAGGACAAGGAAATCTTACACTCATCTTTTTTTACGCCGGTTTATACACCATAATACGACAGCCCATAATATCAGTATGCCTACATATATCGGCCAAAAAATTACTAAAATCATCCATGTATAATCAGAGCCGTGTATTTCTTTAAGTCCTAATGGTGCATCTGCTTGAATTTCCACCACTTCACCAGCTAATACAGGACTTACCGAAACTACCTTAGCCTGCCAGTGGTTATTGCCTGATTTTTCGGCCAATTCAGCGCATGACCAAACTGGAGACAAATTCCTCCATTTCATATTTGTACTTGATGATGATTCATTCATAGCTTCCATACGGCAGGTTTTACCATTATTTAAAACAATATCAATTATTACCGGTTCACCTTGACAGATACGTTTTTCTGTTTTAACGAAATAATCACAATCTCCCAAATCCCTACTGCGTTTTTCCCATTTTTCAGTTCCATAATTGGAATCATCAACTCGAAATCCCAATTTTAAGGGAATTTCATCAGTATCAAAAGGCCTCCAAACCTGCCATTGCACTTCCTGCCCAGGAGTTAGCTTTAATTGTGTCCCCGATAAAGAAGAAGACAGTACGCTCAAACTCATGAATGCAGTAAACAACAATACTGCCAAACACCAAACCTTCCAACCTAGAGTCATTTTAAATTTCACATTTAGTTCCTTTATTCTCAAATCAAACTAACTACATGGACTTATATAATAATGTTTTTCAGACGACCTTTTATCAACAGATAAGCAAGCATTTTGTAAATTGGCACAAAAACTTTGATTTTGAGAAATTTTAGGATATTTCCCTCCATTAAACCGTTTTTCCTGTACTTTTCCGTCAGTCGAAAACAACCACCAAATTTCCTGTCCGTCCTGTGTCAGCATGGAAAACTCTTTTTCGGGAATACGTGGCAGATGGTTTGAAGAAATAAAATCCTCATAAGGTTGGTATGAACTTTGGATACATATGTAGTGTGCATTAGGTGCAATATAAGAAAACGGCAGGGGAGTGTTTTCAGCTTTTTTCCAATCCTCATCACTGATTACGGAAGAAGGGGTGCAACTGGAAAGCACAAATAATGAGAAAAAAGATAACAACTTTTTAGTTGACAGATTTTTAAAATATTTCATAACTGTTCTTGACAATATAGACATTGTTTTTTCGATTCAGCAGCCTGATAGTTGACACTGTTGATCACCATCGCAAGGTCGATGATACCATCCGTAACGCTTGCCGTTCCTCGGTGGGCAACGACAATTTCATTTGTTCGGACATCTTGGTACACCCGTACCTTAGTAGTCTGTTACAGGGTTGTTGCGGACGGCCAAGACTTTGTAGTGATTACCTCCTATGTTAATAGTTTCGTCAGGTTTGGTTATTTGTCGAGTTTGATAAGCATCTACCGCAAGGTCAGCCTGTTGTTGTTTAGTAATATTACTCATAATTAAATCTCCTCGAGCGTAAGAGTAATACTAAATAAATCCTTTCGTCTTTCAACGGGAATTTTATCCAAAGGATCTCCCCAATCAGTGAAGCCAACTCCATCACTTCGTATAAAAATAGAACCGTCCTCATTCCTCGAATAGGGATAACTTCCCTTCTAATAATACTTAGTCAACGTTTTTCTCTCCATCAGAGTATCTAAAAAATTCCCAAAATTGAATTTGGTTTCTTCAATATTTCCTGTTGCCTTGAAAGCCACGCCGAATCCTTGCGGTTTCCAATGACAAACACCTTCACCAAAATAATCTTCATCCATCACTGCATCTACATAAATCACTGTTTCATATTCAAACTCTCCAAGCTGACGAACTGGTATTTCTACATCTTTTTCAGGATTCGCAGTTGCACCCTCAATATGATTAATAACATAAGAACAGTTTTCGGCTTTATAGTCAATTCCAAATTTCTCCGTCAATTTCAACGGACCTGGTGCATCGTTAATTTTAATTCTAAGGCGGTATGCCTGCTTGGGATTGGGGTTCAATTGAAATCTTGCTTCGGTCTGCTCTTGGATACTCATGCTTTTCTCCGAACCGCCACAGGCATTCAGGCTTAAGGCTGAAAATACGGCGGCGGTCATTAATGCGGTCAT
>NZ_KV830205.1:0-89307 GCF_001836705.1 Neisseria sp. HMSC061B04 | reverse complement strand
AAAATACGGCGGCGGTCATTAATGCGGTCATCGGCTTCATCGGGTTACCCTTCTTGGGACGGTAAAAGGCCATCTAAAAAACAGATTTCAGACGGCCTTAATTATAGCGGAAGTGATGTATAGGCAGACTTACAGACATACAAACGGCAACTTTCCACGCTGTACAAGCGCTTATGTTCGATAAACCATATAAACATCAGACATAAATGACAACCTGCGCATCTTCTTCATCCGGAACACCATCTGAAAAAATCCTAAAAACCGAGTACAATCCGCCGCATGAAAAAACGTACCAATCCCCTCCCCCTTTTAGACGGTGTCAAACCCAGCTACTTGGTCTTGCCTCACGAAAAGCAGTTTTACGGCTTGCCGCTGCTGCATTTTTTATGCGTTCATTTTCCCTTTGTCGGCGAAGAAAACTGGCGGCGACGGCTGAACAGCGGTTTTGTGGTGGGTTCGGATGGCGTGCCGTTTGATGAAAATACTTTGTTCGAACCCGGCAAGACGATGTTTTATTACCGTGAAACCAGCCGTGAGAGCGAGCCGCGTATTCCGTTTGATGAAAAAATTTTGCATATTGACGAGCATTTGCTTGTGGTGGACAAACCGCATTTTCTGCCTGTCATTCCCAGCGGCAGATTTTTGCGGGAAACGCTGCTCACGCGCCTGCGTTTGCGGCCTGAATTGCAGCATTTGAATGTTGAAGACATTACGCCGATTCATCGCTTGGACAAAGATACGGCAGGCGTTATGCTGCTTTCGCTCAACCCTGCCACGCGTCGCGATTATCAGACCATGTTCCAAGAAAAAACCGTCCAAAAAACTTATGAAGCGGTAGCGCCGACGCGGACGGATTTGGACTATCCTCTGCATATTTCATCACGAATGGAACGCAGCGAAAAATTCTTCCTCACGCGTGAAACGGAAGGCGAACCCAACGCCCATACGACCATCGAGCTTATCGAAAACCGCGGCGCATTCAGCCTCTACCGCCTCACGCCGCATACCGGGAAGAAACACCAGCTGCGCGTGCATATGATGAGTTTGAATATGCCGCTGATGAACGATGCGCTTTACCCTACTCCATTGGCGGCCGGTGATGAAGACTACGACAAACCTTTAAAACTTCTGGCTAAAAGAATAGAGTTCACCGATCCTGTCAGCGGAGAAATCCGCGTATTTGAAAGCGGTTTTGCGCTTTAAGTTATCCAATCCAATAAAAAAAGGCCGTCTGAAATTTTTCAGACGGCCTTTTTATTACGGAATCATTTGATTAGTGATGAATGCAGCTGCACTCTTTGTTCATATCAATTACCATACGGCCGGTAATTTTACCTTCGCGCATTTCTTGGAAGATGGCAGGCGCTTCATCCAAAGCACGCAATTCGACTTTAGGCACAACCAAGCCTTCTGCGCCGAATTGGAATGCTTCTTCCAAATCTTTGCGGGTACCGACCAAAGAGCCGACCACTTCGATGCCGTCCAATACCAAGCGTGGGATAGACAAGTCCATAGACTCAGGTGGCAAGCCGACTGCAACAACACGGCCGCCTGCGCGGACGCAGTTAACGCCTGAATTGAAGGCAGCAGCGGATACGGCTGTCACAACGGCTGCATGTGCGCCGCCGGTTTTCTCTTGGATGACTTGAGCCGCATCTTCTTTAGCGGCATTGATTACCAAATCCGCACCGATTTCTTTGGCAAAAGCCAGTTTGTCGTCGTTAACGTCAACGGCAACAACGTGCGCGCCAAATACTTTTTTCGCGTATTGAACCGCTAAATTGCCCAAACCGCCTGCGCCGTAAATCGCAATCCATTGGCCCGGACGGACGCCGGAAACTTTAATGGCTTTATAAGTGGTTACACCGGCACAAGTAATGCTGGAAGCTTGAGCAGGATCCAAACCTTCAGGGACTTTGACCGCGTAATCGGCACTCACGATACAGTGGGTTGCCATACCGCCGTCGGCAGTATAGCCTGCGTTCAATACAGAGCGGCACAAGGTTTCGCGGCCGGTATTACAGTATTCGCAAGAACCGCAGCTTTGGAACAGCCATGCAATGCTGACACGGTCGCCGACTTTCAGATTTTTCACACCGTCGGCAACTTCTTTAACCAAACCGATGCCTTCGTGTCCCAACACGCGACCCGGTTTGTCGCCGTAATCGCCTGCCGCAACATGCAAGTCGGTGTGGCACACGCCGCAATACTCGACTTCCACCAACGCCTCGCCGTATTCCAGCGGACGCAGTTCGCGTTCAACAACTTCTACATCACCTGCTACATCTTTGTTTACTACCACAGCATGCATTTTCATGGAGCGTCTCCTAGAGTGTCGAAAAAACTGTTTAGCTATAAATGAGAATACTCCCCATATTCGAAACCGTCAACCCATAATCTTTTTCAAAACAATGAGTTATGATGTTATACCATAACAAATCCTATTCAGGCCGTCTGAATCTTTAAATATATTAACAAATATACTTTCATTTCAATCAAATCCTTTATTTTTCAGACGGCCTGCTACATGAAACAACATTGCAAACGTAAATTTTGAGAACATTCTTATTTTTAGTACTTGAACCTAAAAAGAAAAAAGCATAAGCTGTTTTTATGGCGCAGAAACACGCCTTCCCATTCATTAAGGAGACAGCATTATGGCAAAAGATTTAAATGTGTTTGATAAAGAATACGGCCTTTTAATCAACGGCGAATGGACGAAAGGTAGCGAAGGCAAACTTTTATCCTCTTACAACCCTGCCAATGGCGATGAATTGGCCAAGTTCACAGACGCAACCGACGCCGATGTCGATGCTGCCGTGGCCGCTGCCCAAGAAGCGTTCAAAACATGGCGTAAAACCACGACTGCCGAACGCGCGGCCATTTTAAACAAAATCGCCGATGTGATTGACGAAAACGCCGAATTGTTCGCCCTGCAAGAAACCTTGGACAACGGCAAACCCATCCGCGAAACCCGCGCCGCCGACGTGCCTTTGGCTTCCGATCATTTCCGCTATTTCGCCAGCGTTATCCGCGGCGAAGAAGGCACGGCAACCCAACTTGATGCCGAAGACCTGTCCATCGTTTTGCGCGAACCGATCGGCGTTGTCGGCCAAATCATTCCTTGGAACTTCCCATTCTTGATGGCCGCATGGAAAATCGCTCCGGCATTGGCCGCAGGTTGTACCATCGTCATCCACCCTTCTTCCAGCACTTCATTGAGCCTGTTGTCCTTCGCTCAAAAAATCAACCACTTGCTGCCTAAAGGCGTGTTGAACGTGATTACCGGCCGCGGTTCCAAATCCGGCGAATACATGCTGCACCACAAAGGCTTCAACAAACTGGCCTTTACCGGCTCAACCGAAGTCGGCCGCCGCGTCGGCATCGCCGCCGCCGAATTGCTGATTCCGTCCACTTTGGAATTGGGCGGCAAATCCGCCAACATCTTCTTCGATGATATGCCTTTCGACAAAGCCCTCGAAGGCGCGCAAAAAGGTATCTTGTTCAACCAAGGCCAAGTGTGCTGCGCCGGTTCGCGCATTTTTGTACAAGAAGGCATTTACGACAAATTCGTCAATGCTTTGGCTGAAGAATTCAAAAAAATCAAAGTCGGCCTGCCTTGGGAAGACGACACCCAAATGGGTTCGCAAGTCAATGCCGGTCAACTCGAGACCATTTTGAAATACGTCAAAATCGGCGAACAGGAAGGCTGCCGTATCATTACCGGCGGTAAAAAAATCGAAGGCGACTTGGGCAAAGGCGAATTTGTCGAGCCTACTTTGATTGAGGCCAGCAGCAACGAAGCCCGCGTTGCCCAAGAAGAAATCTTCGGCCCGGTTGCCACCGTGATTAAATTCAAAACCGAAGAAGAAGTCATCAAAATGGCCAACGACAGCGAATACGGATTGGGCGGCGCAGTGTGGAGTACCGACATCAACCGCTGCCTGCGCGTTTCCAACGCATTGGAAACCGGCCGCGTTTGGGTAAACTGCTACAACCGCCTGCCTGCCGGCGCACCGTTTGGCGGCTACAAAACTTCAGGTATCGGCCGCGAAACCCACAAAATGATGCTCGCCGCCTACACCCAAGTGAAAAACATCTACATCAGCACCCGTGAAGAGCGCGAAGGCTTCTATTGATTCGGCAATTCACATTAATCTGATTTAGAAAATATAAAGGCCGTCTGAAACCTGTTTCAGACGGCCTTGTTTATTCCGTTTCGCAATAAATGCTTCATATCTTTCTCAAAAAAAGCCCCATCACTTTCTCTCCGGCCACAGCCAGCAAGGCTCCTGCCACAACCACCATGGCACCCACATAGCTGACGATATTCATATCCGAAGCGGCAAAATAATCAGGGGCGAGATAATGGCCGATGGTGGAAAATATCATGGTAAATACGGGTATCAGCGTGGTAACAATACTGACTTTTGAAGCGTCCCAATGGTTGAGCGCTTCGCCGAATGAACCGTAGCCGATCAGCGTGTTCAAGCAACAATAAATAAAGCAGCCCCATAAAAACGGATTGCCGATATGGGCGATTTGCGACGGTTCGGCAAACGGCAGGAAAACAAAGCTGCTGCAAAAATAAATCATGAGCAGGATTTGTTGCGAATTGAAATGTTTGGACAAAAGTTTTTGCGCCACGCCGTAGCACACCCAAATCATGCTGCCCGAAGCCGCCATGATTACCCCGACCGCGTAGCTGCCCAAATTGAAAAGTTCGCCGAATTTGTCGTTGAAAAACATGACCAAACCCGTCAGCAAAAGCATCAAGCCGATTTTTTGCCAGCGCGTAAAGGCTTCTTTAAACACGCCAACGCCGACCAAAATCATGGTAAAGGGCGAGAGCTGCCACAACACCTGCGTGGTTGTCGGCGAAATATAGTGCAAACCCATGGCAACAAGCACAAAGTTGGCGGAAATGCCGACAATGCCCAGCACCAATAAAAATAAGGTTTGCTTGGAAAATTCAGACGGCCTCGGCAGTTTGCCGGTCAGTCCCAACAACGCAAACAACACCAGCGAAGCCACTAAAAAGCGTATCCACACCAGCGTGGGCGCATCGACGGCTTTTAAGGCCTGTTGCGCCGCTACCGGCAGCGATCCCCAAGTCATGGTGGCAAGCAGCGCCAAAGAAAAGCCAAGCCAAGTTTTTTGTTTCTTCATCTTCAGACGGCCTTTATTTACGCGGCTTCCCAGTAGTCGATATAAAGCTGCAATTCGAGATTATTCCGCCATTCGTTGGCAACGGGGCGGTACACCGTGCGGATGTATTCGGGAATGTCTTCGCTGCAACGCCAGAACATGGCTTCAAATTCGTAGCCGTCTTTTTGCAGCCAGACTTTTTTGTGTTTGCCCTCCGCGCCCAAAGGCTGCTGGCGGATGACGTGAAATTCGTCGGTAAAACTCGGCGGCGCAAAGCCCTGCCCCCAAACGTGCCGGGCAAGGTTCTGCGCCTGTTCCAGCGTAATATCGCGGGCAGGCAGGCTGCCGTCGGTGATGAAGGTTTGCGACAAATCGTCTTCGCACACCATCTCGCACACGGCTTCTTCAAAGGCCGTCTGAAACGCGGGAATATTGTGTTCAAGTATGCTCAAACCCGCCGCCATTGCGTGTCCGCCAAATTTCAAAATCAAATCGGGATGGCGCTTGGATACCAAGTCCAAAGCATCACGCAAGTGCAGATTGGGAATGGAGCGTCCCGAACCGCGCACTTCGCCATTGTCGGCAGGCGCAAACACGATGGTTGGACGATAAAAACGGTCTTTGAGGCGGCTGGCAACAATGCCGACCACGCCTTGATGAAAGTCGTCGCGATACGCCACCAAAGTCGTCTGCCCTGGAGGCAAGGTTTCAGGAAAATCATTCAGCGCGTCTTGCAGCATAGACTGCTCGATTTCGCGGCGTTCGATATTGAGGTTATTTAACTGGGCCGCCAGTTCCTGCGCTTCGTCATCATCTCGCGCCAACAGGCAGGCAATGCCGACCGACATATCGTCCAGCCGTCCGGCGGCGTTAATGCGCGGCCCCAACGCAAAGCCCATATCAAACGGCTGCGCCTTGCGCCAGTCGCGCCGCGCCACTTCAAATAAAGCGCGGATACCGGGGCGCATTTTGCCCGAACGCATCCGTTTCAAACCTTGCGACACGAGGATGCGGTTGTTGTGGTCGAGGGAGACGACGTCGGCGACGGTACCGAGTGCGACCAAATCCAAAAGGTCGCCCAGATTCGGCTCTTTTAGGCCGTCTGAAAAATAATTGCGGCGGCGCAGTTCGGCACGCAAAGCCATTAATACATAGAAAATCACGCCCACGCCCGCCAAACTTTTGCTGGGAAAGCCGCAGCCTTTTTGGTTCGGATTGACGATGATGCAGTCGGGCACGGTCTCGGCAGGCAGATGGTGGTCGGTCACAATCACGTCCAAACCCAACTCCTGCGCACGCGCCACGCCTGCAAAGCTGGCGATCCCGTTATCCACCGTCACCAATAAATCCATGCCTTGCTCGGCAGCGATTTCAGCCAGCTCGGGCGTTAAGCCGTAGCCGTGTTCAAAGCGGTTGGGCACGAGAAAATCCACTTTCGCCCCCATCGCCGCCAAACCGCTCATACCGACGGAACACGCCGTCGCGCCGTCTGCATCATAGTCGGCGACAATCAGGATTTTTTCCTGACGCTCAATCGCATCCGCCAAACGGCCGGCGGCGGCTTCGCAGTTTGTCAGCGTTTGATACGGCAAAAGAGCCGCAAGCTTGTCGTCCAACTCGGCCGGACTTTGCACATCACGCGCAGCACACAGCCGTGCAATCAAAGGATCGGTACCGGCAGTAAGTAAGTCGTTAAAAACAGTCGGATTAATGGAACGTGTTTGGATTTTTACGGACATGGTGTGTGGGTTTTAAAGAGAGAAAATTAATATTTTTGAAGCGTGTATTTTAAGGAGGAAGCCATCTGAAACCTGCAATCCGTTTTCAGACGGCCTTGGATATTATTTGCGTGAAGCATCGATAATTTCACTGACTACGACATAGGGGACTGCTATCACTGCGCCGACTGCGTCCAAAGCCAATGTGAATGGTGTTTGCAGGATATTCTCCGTCAACTTCTGAACGTCGGTGCTTTTTTTGGTTTCCGTATAATAAATTCTGACCGGGACGGCAGTATCAAAACGGCGGTCTTCGGCAACATTTTTCGGCGTTGCGTAATAATGACCTTCGGTAGAAATACACCGTGTGTAGACAGTTTCGTCATCGAGTTCGACCGGCTTGAACGCCAGCTGTTTCAACTTGGCAATCTCGGCGGCTTTTTGAGTATCGTAACGCAGGCAGAATTTTGAACGGAAAGTTTGCGCTTCAGGGGATTTCAATTCGACCGGCAAAGCCTCATACGCATATCTTGGGTTTTGCTGAACCATTTGAAACTGTTTGTCCAATTTAACATCCAAGACCGCCTTCAACTTGGCCGAATCTTTAGGATTAACGACAAACCAATATTTTTTGCCCATCATGACCAAGCTGCCTGTTTCCAATTGCGTATTGTCTTTGGCAACCACGCCAAATGCGTGAATCTTGTCTTTGGCAACGGTTTTTTCGGTTGTGGTTTTATGGAACGGGTTATTCCCTCCCCAAAGAAAAGCAGTACAACCATTCAGGGTTAGTGCACTGATTAACAAAGCAGGTACAAAGTGGCGAAATTTCATGGTCATCCTCCTTCGGTATTACGATACAGGCCGTCTGAAAACCGCAATCCGTTTTCAGACGGCCTTAAGATTTATTCCTCCCAATCCTGCCCTTCTTCTGAAGCATCGGATTGACCGGCCTCCATCACTGCTTTAATTTCTTGGAACAGCGCGCGGAAGTTTTTCGGCGGTTTGTTTTGTTCCTGCTCTTTTTTGGTGTTGCGGATCAAGGTGCGCAATTTACCGGCGTCGGCCTGCGGAAAATCGGCCATAAATTGGGTAATCGCGCCATCGTCTGCCAACAGTCGGGTACGCGCCTGCTCGACACGTTGTAAAAAGGCATTGTGTGCCGCATTGTCGCCGCGCAGTTTGGCCAAATAGGCTTCGATGGGCGCGGGGTCGGTATCGCGCATCAGGCGGCCGATAAATTGGGCTTGGCGTTTGAGCGCGCTGTTGGACGTGATTTTTTTATAGGTGGCGATGGCTTCAAACAAATCTTCGTCCAAGCCGATTTTTTTCAGCGTATCGCTGGAGAGCTTGGTCAATTCCATACCCAAAGCCTGCAAATCGTTCATTTGCTTTTTCATTTGGGTTTTGCTGACCCATTCGTCTTCTTGTTCAAACATTGTGTTTACCTGATTTTCTGAATCTGCCTATTTTATCAGTTTTCAGACGGCCTTTCCGTGCGATTTTTGCAGTGGCCGTCTGAAACGGTTAAAATGCCGCAAAACCCTGTCAGGAAACCTTTTTATGCTGTTTAACCACACACCGGACGAGCTGTTGCGCTTGTGCGGACACACGCTGGATTTGGCCAAACAATCCGGCGCCACCTCGGCCGAAGCCGATTTCAGCGAGTCGCTCGGCCAAAGCGTCAGCGTGCGCTTGGGCGAAATCGAACAAATCGAGTTCCAACAAGACAAATCTTTAGACATTACGGTCTATGTCGGCCAACGCAAAGGCCGCGCCAGCACTGCCGACTTCTCCGAACGCGCCCTGCAAGATACGGTCAAAGCCGCCATTGATATTGCGCGCTATACCGCCGAAGACGATTGCGCCGGCCTTGCCGACGCTGCCTTGATGGCAACCCATATCGGCGACCTCGACCGCTACCACGAATGGGATTTGAGTACCGAATCCGCCATCGATTTGGCCAAGCAATGCGAACAGGCCGCGCTGTCAACGGACAAACGCATTGAAAATTCGGAAGGCGCATCGGTTCATACCGGCCATTACCAATACGTTTACGGCAACACCCACGGCTTTGCCGCACACCAGCAAAGCACGCACCACAGCATTTCTTGCAGCGTGGTCGCCAGCGACGAACACGGCATGCAGCGCGACTATTGGTACGATTCTTCCTGCCGTCACGAAGACATGGACGCGCCCGAACTCATCGGCCAAACCGCAGCCGAACGGACTTTACGCCGTCTGAACAGCCGCAGCGTTCCGACCGGCAGCTATCCCGTACTGTTCGACACCACTGTCGCCGTCGGCTTAATCGGCCACCTTATCGGCGCACTCAGCGGCGGCGCGCTCTACCGCCAAAGCAGCTTCCTGATTGACAGCATCGGCAAACAGGTGCTGCCCGAATTTCTCAGCCTTCGTGAAGAGCCGCATATCCTGCGCTCGTTCCGCAGCACTTATTTCGATGCCGAAGGCGTCGCCACGCAGCCGCGTTTTGTGGTGAAAGACGGCATAGTCGAAGGCTATTTCCTCAGCAGTTACAGCGCGAAAAAACTCGGTATGCAGACAACGGGCAACGCCGGCGGCGCGCACAATCTGTATCTGAACCACACCCACGCCACGCAGGCCGACCTGTTGAAAGAAATGGGGACAGGTTTGCTGGTTACCGAATTGATGGGACAAGGCGTCAACACCATTACCGGCGACTACTCGCGCGGCGCGGCCGGATTTTGGGTGGAAAACGGCGTCATTGCCTATCCGGTTCAGGAAATCACCATTGCAGGACGTTTGCAGGATATGTACCGCGACATCATCGGCGTGGCAGACGACGCATTACGCCGTTCGTCCAACCAAATCGGCTCCGTCTTGGTTTCCAAAATGACGGTTGCCGGCAACTGATTGAACTAAATATACAAAAGGCCGTCTGAAAGATATCTTTTCTTTTCAGACGGCCTCGCCGTTATCTACTTCCATAAAAAACACATCATGCATATTGTCGTCATCCCCTCTTGGTACCCCTCTTCCGAAACCGACGTGGACGGAATCTTTTTCCGCCTCCAAGCCCAAGCCCTGCAACGCGAAGGCATGAAAATCGGCATGGTCGTTCCCATGTTCCGCTACTTGAGAAGCCAGCCGAAAACCATTTTCTCGCGCTTCTACGGCCTGCGCCGCCATCAGCAAGGCGGACTCAACACTTACGCCTACGACAGCATGTATTTCTTCCCGCGCTGCCCGGTTGTCGATATCGACCGCATCCGCTGGGTCAACGCAGGCATGAAAGCTTTTGAAGCCTACATCGCCGACAACGGCAAACCCGACGTAATTCACGCCCATTGCGTCAACTACGCCGCCATTTTGGCCTGCGCCATCTTCAAAAAATACGGCATTCCCTACGTCATTACCGAACACAGCAGCGCCATTTCACGCGGCCTTGTCCGCAAAAACCAATGGCCGTCCATGCATGAAGCCGTGCGCCACAGTGCGGCACGGTTCGCCGTCAGCCGTGATTTCTGCCGCATTCTCGAAAAAACCTACGCCGGTACAGACTGGCAATACCTGCCCAATATGCTAGGCGGCAATTTTGAACAGGATTTCGAGTTCCCCGAAAAAAACCATCAAGACTTCACCTTCTGCAGCGTCTCCCACCTGCGCCACCTCAAAGGCCACGACCTGCTCCTGCCTGCCTTTGCCGAAGCACTCAAAACCTATCCGCAGCTCAAACTCAAAATCGGCGGCGGCGGTGCAGAAGAAGGCCGTCTGAAACAACTGGCAAGCGACTTGGACATCAACCACGCCGTTACCTTTACCGGCGCATTGACCACCGACCAAACCCTAGACCTCATGCGCCACAGCAACGCATTCGTCCTCGCCAGCCGTACCGAGACCTTCGGCGTCGTCTATATCGAAGCACTGTCGCAAGGTTTGCCCGTTATCGCCACACGCTGCGGCGGCCCCGAATCCATCGTCACTTCCGACAACGGCCTGCTGGTGCCAATCGAAAACATACCAGAACTGACCAAAGCATTGCTCACCCTATACGAAAACCATGCACACTACGATCCCGTCCGCTTGCGCCAAGATTGCCTGCAACAATTCGGCAGCCGAGCCATTGCGCAACACCTGATCGACACCTTCCAAAAAGTGCTTAACAAATAGGCATAAACCATGCAGGCCGTCTGAAATCCTTCAGACGGCCCACCTTCTTCCAACAAGACAAATCTAGTGTAAAATTAAGACAATAACTAAACTTTTTGATTTAAAATCAGTCAAAAGAAAAACTGTTACCTATAATAATATCCCCACATACATTATGCGCTATTACGGAACGATTACTCGCTGGAACAGCAAGCGCGGCTTCGGCGCCGCTACCATAGAAGACACAGGCCAAGAAATCTTTCTTGCCCTTGCCGCCTTTACCACCCTTACCCGCCTACCGGCTGAAGGGCAACACATCTCCTTCAACATCACAGAAGGCCGGCGCGGCCGCAAAGAAGCCGAAAACGTCTGCTTCGCCCTCGATTGCGCCGACTGCTTCGATGTCCTCGTCCCTCCCCCCGAAAAACCCCTCGCCGGCAAACAAGCCATCGTCGGCCTGATTGCCGTGATCTTCGTCTGCAGCATTTTCGCCGCCTTGTGGTATGGCCTCCACTTTTCCGACAACACACCAAAAGAACCTGCCGTCAAAAAACAAGAAACCATGGTTCACGAAGTCGCCGCCAAAATCGAAGCCGAACGCAAAGCATGGCGCGATGCCGTCAATGGCAGCAACCAACGCTCGGGGCAGCCTCAACGCGCCAAAGATAATACGTCAAAACAATAACGCTTTATCCAATACAAAAAGGCCGTCTGAAAAAATGGGAAGATGAAATGATAGATTTCTTCCTCATTCTTTCAGACAGCCTTTATTCTTACCTCAATTCGGCTCAGCCATTTCTAACGCCTGTTTAATGTCCACGGCGACGACGCGTGATACGCCTTTTTCCTGCATGGTTACGCCGACGAGCTGCTCTGCCATTTCCATGGTCAGGCGGTTGTGGGAGATGTAGAGAAACTGGGTTTGCGCCGACATTTCTTTGACCAGGTTGCAGAAACGCGAGGTGTTGGCGTCGTCCAGCGGGGCATCGACTTCGTCCAGAAGGCAGAAGGGGGCGGGGTTGAGGCTGAACAGGGCGAACACGAGGCTCATGGCGGTGAGGGCTTTTTCGCCGCCGGAGAGGAGGTGGATGGTGCTGTTTTTCTTGCCGGGCGGGCGCGCCATGATAGACACGCCGGCGGTCAGGAGGTCGTCGCCTATCATTTTGAGGGTGGCTTCGCCGCCACCGAACAGGGTGGGGAAGAAGGTTTGGACTTTGCCGTTGACGGCGTCGAAGGTTTCTTTGAAACGCTCTTTGGTCTTGTCGTCGATTTGGGCGATGGCTTCTTCCAAAAGGGAGATGGCGGCCTGCACGTCTTCGCTTTGGCTACGGTAGTAGCCGTCGCGTTCGCGAGCTTCTTCGAGTTCTTGCAGGGCGGCGAGGTTGACGGCGCCGAGGGCTTCGATTTGCTGGGTGAGGCTGCCGATGCTGCTGTTCAACACTTTCGGCGATTCTTTCGCCAACGCTTCGAGCGCGTCCAAATCGGCGGCGCGTTCGGTCAGGTTTTGATGGTAGCGTTTAGCGTTAATCAGGGCTTCCTGCTGCTGCAACAAGGCGGTTTGGGTGGCTGCCTGAAGCTGCGGCAGCTTGGTTTGCAGGCTTTGTACGCGGGCGTATTGCTCCCTGCCCTGCTCCTGAATCTGCGCGAGTTTTTCCTGCGCTGCGATGTATTCTTCGTCCAGCGTGTGCACGGCTTCGGTCAGCTCGTCGAGCTTGATGTGCTGCTCGTCGTTTTGGAACTCGGTTTCATAGGCGAGGGCAAGTTCTTGCTGGCGTTCCTGCCAGTCCAGGGTTTGCTGTTCGAGCCGGGCGATTTGCTGCTGGTAGTTTTGTTTTTGCTGGTTGAGCTTATGGACGGCAACTTCAGCCAGCCCGTATTGGCGGTTGGCTTCCAACAGGGCAAGCTGCGCCTGTTTCAGACGGCCTTGTTGCTCTTGGCGGCTGTGCGCGGCGGTTTGCTGCTGGTGTTCGAGTTCGGCGGCAGCTTCCTGCAAAGTAGCGATGTCGTCTGCGAGGCCGTCCGACATGTGTTGCAACACGGTCTGCTCTTCCGCCAACTGCGCCAGTTCGCGCTCGATGTGTTCGCGGCGGATTTGCCCTTGGTTGGTGCGCGCCAGAAGTTCGGCGGCGCGTTGCTGCGCCTGGCTGTACTGGCGCGTGTGCTGCTGTTGCTGCTGCATCAGATTTTTATGTTGCACTTCGGATGAGCGCACGGCGGCCTCCGCCTGTTTGAACGCGGCTTCGGCGGCGGAAAGTTTGGGGGCGAGGTTTTCCAGTTCGGACGCGATGCCGTCAAGACGCGCTTTTTGGGCAATCAGGCTTTCCTGCGCGGGTTTGGCATAGAGCAGGACGCTAACTTTGTCGACCTGATGGCCTTCGGGCGTGAGCCAGATTTGGTGTGCGCCCAAATCGTTTTGATGCGCGAGGGCGTAGCTCAAATCGGGCGCGCACAATACGCCGTCGAGCCAGTGGTGCAATGCCGTCTGAAACGGCGGCTGCGCTTGGATTTGGTTCAGTAATGCCTGTACGGGCAGGGATTTTTTGATGCCGCCGGAGAGGTCGTCTGAAAGCCATGCCGCCTGCCCCTGCGGCAACGGCGCGGGCGGCACGAAGCCGTGCGGCACGGCGCGGGCGTGCAGGCGTTCGGCAAGGATGACGGACAAGGCGTGCTGCCACTCGGCGGGCGCGGTGATGTGTTGCCATAGCTGCGGCGCGGCGGCGTGGTCGGTTGCCTGCCAGAAGTCGGTGGCTTCCTGCTGTTGCGACAGGATTTGCGACAACGCCTGCTGCTGAGCCTGCAAGGTGATGTGTCGCTGCTTCAGGTTTTGGAAGCGGCTTGAGGCCGTCTGAAACGTCTCGCGGGCGGCGTGTAAGGCTTCTTCGGCGGCAATAATTTGTTCTTCGTAATGCTCTTGCTGGCTTTGCAACAAGGCGGCGGCTTCCTGCACAGCGGCGGTTTCGGCTTCGTCGGGCAGGTTCAGGGCTTGGTTTTCCTGTTTCAGACGACCTTTGCGCTCTTCGTGCTTGGCAACGGTTTGTTCGGCATGGGCAAGCTGCTGCTGCTTCAACGCCAGTTCGCGGCGGATGCGGTTTGCCTCGTCCTGCTGGGTTTGGAAGGCGGCGTTGAGCGTGGCTTGGGCTTCTTCCAATTCAGGCAGACGCTCTTCGTGTTCGGCAACCTGCATCGCCCATTCCGCCAATTCGGTTTGCTTTTCTTCGGCCTGCAACTCGTTTTCTTCAAGCTGCACGCGGATTTGCTGCTGCTCCTGATGGATACGTTGCAACTGCGCCTGCGCCGCCTGCTTGTCGCGTTCGATGCGTTGGTGCAAGTTTTGCTGATGGCGGATTTGTTCTTCCAAACGGGCAATCTGCTCGCGCAACACGCCACACTTGTTGCTCAATTCGTGCACCGCCTGCTGCTGCGACTGTTCGGCGGTCTGCAAGGCGTGTACTTCGTCATTTAACGCCTGAACCTGCGCGGCGGTTTCGTCCTGCTGCGCCTGCAAAGACTGATGCTGCACGGTCGCTTTGTCGGCGGCGGCAAGCGATTGCTGCCATTGGGCGTAATCGAGCAAATCCTGCTGGCGGTTCAACTGCGCGGTCAGGGATTTGTAGCGTTCGGCGGTTTCGGCTTGTTTTTCCAGCTTTTCCACCTGACGCGCCAACTCGTTCTGCAAATCGCCCAAACGCTGCAAATGCTCGCGCGTGTCTTTCAGACGGCCTTCCGTCTCCTTGCGGCGTTCCTTATATTTGGACACGCCCGCCGCTTCCTCGATATAGGCGCGCAACTCCTCCGGCCGCGCTTCGATGATGCGCGAAATCATCCCCTGCTCGATAACGGCATAACCGCGCGCGCCCACGCCCGTACCCAGAAACAAATCGGTAATGTCGCGGCGGCGCACGGTCTGATTGTTGATGAAATAAGTCGATTCGCCCTGACGCGTCAGCTGCCGCTTGATGCTCACCTCGGCATACTGCCCCCACGCGCCCTGCAAACTGTGGTCGCTGTTGTCAAACACCAGCTCCACCGAAGCCCTCGGCGCAGGACGGCGCGTTGCCGCACCGTTAAAAATCACGTCCTGCATACTCTCGCCGCGAAGCTGCTTCGCCGAAGCCTCGCCCAACACCCAGCGCACCGCGTCAATCACATTCGACTTGCCGCAGCCGTTCGGCCCGATAACCGCAACAAGCTGCCCCGGCACATGAATCGTGGTCGGGTCGGTAAAAGATTTGAAGCCGGAGAGTTTGATGTGGGTCAGGCGCATGGCAATGTTTCGAATCGGAAAAGAAGGCGTATTTTAACGGAAATACGCTGATTCGTTGAGAGAAAATCTGACGATTCAAATCAAATAAAAAGGCCGTCTGAACTTTCAGACGGCCTTTTGTTTTTTAACTTGGATTACACCGATACTGCTGCTTTGATGTGCGGATGCGGATCATAGCCTTCCAACTCGAAGTCTTCAAATTTGAAGGCAAACAAGTCTTTGACTTCAGGGTTGATTTTCATGGTCGGCAGGCTTCGGAAATCGCGGCTTAATTGCAGTCGGGCCTGCTCGATATGGTTGCTGTACAAATGGGCATCGCCAAACGTATGGATAAACTCACCGGCTTCCAGTCCGCATACTTGCGCCATCATCATGGTCAACAATGCGTAGCTGGCGATGTTGAACGGTACGCCAAGGAAAATATCGGCGCTGCGTTGGTAAAGCTGGCAGGACAGTTTGCCGTTGGCAACGTAAAACTGAAACAGCGCGTGGCAAGGCGGCAAGGCCATTTCGTCGACCAAAGCGGGATTCCATGCGGACACAATCAGGCGGCGCGAGTCGGGATTTTTCTTGATTTGTTCCACCACATTGGCAATTTGGTCGATATGGCGGCCGTCGGGTGCGGGCCAGCTGCGCCATTGGTAGCCGTAAACCGGGCCTAAATCGCCGTTTTCGTCCGCCCATTCGTCCCAAATGGAAACGTTGTTGTCTTTCAGATATTTGATGTTGGTATCGCCTTTGAGAAACCAAAGCAGCTCATGAATAATCGAGCGAAGATGCAATTTTTTGGTAGTCAACAGCGGAAAGCCTTCACTCAAATCAAAACGCATTTGGTAACCGAATACAGAACGCGTACCGGTGCCGGTACGGTCGGATTTGTCGATGCCATTGTCGAGAACATGGCGCATAAGGTCGTGATAGGCTTTCATGGGTTTCCTTAATGTATGTGTTGTGGGAATTTGATGCGTATTGTACCGAATTTTCAGACGGCCTGCCTCTCTGTCTGCAATGGACCAACCCTTCCTCTAGGCTTAGTGTATATCCGTTAATAATGTTGACAATTTAGCATTTATTTACAAGAAATTTTGAGCCAAATAAAATTTTTACAAAAAAATTTTGAAATTTTCTAGTTTAATTACTTAGAACTTTATGGCTTATTATTTTTAATATATGAAATATAATCAATAATTTTCAATAATTCTAAAAATATAATTCTAATTTTACAAATTGGTAAAAAAATAATGTCAACAATCCTGCTAAAATTTTTCTTGGCAAGTAAATTTTTTACAGTTATATTTCGAAACATAAATATTGAAACATCTCACTCAATAGGAGTAGAAAAATGACTGACCTGAACACCCTGTTTAACAATCTTAAACAACGCAATCCCAACCAAGAACCCTTCCACCAAGCCGTTGAAGAAGTACTCATGAGTTTGGATCCGTTTTTGGCGAAAAACCCGAAATACACCCAACAAAGCCTGCTTGAGCGTATTGTTGAACCGGAACGCGTGATTATGTTCCGCGTCACTTGGATGGACGACAAAGGCCAAGTTCAAGTCAACCGCGGCTACCGCATTCAAATGAGCTCCGCCATCGGCCCTTACAAAGGCGGTTTGCGCTTTCACCCTACCGTCGACTTGGGCGTGTTGAAATTCCTCGCTTTTGAACAAGTCTTCAAAAACGCGCTGACCACCCTGCCTATGGGCGGCGGCAAAGGCGGTTCCGACTTCGATCCTAAAGGCAAATCCGATGCCGAAGTAATGCGCTTCTGCCAAGCCTTTATGACTGAACTCTACCGCCACATCGGCGCCGACACCGACGTTCCTGCCGGCGATATCGGCGTAGGCGGCCGCGAAATCGGCTATCTGTTCGGCCAATACAAAAAAATCCGCAACGAATTTGCTTCCGTCCTGACCGGCAAAGGCCTCGAATGGGGCGGCAGCCTGATTCGCCCTGAAGCCACCGGCTACGGCTGCGTGTATTTTGCCCAAGCCATGTTGGAAACCCGCAACGACAGCATCGAAGGCAAACGCGTGTTGATTTCCGGCTCCGGCAACGTGGCACAATATGCAGCCGAAAAAGCCATCCAACTGGGTGCAAAAGTATTGACCGTTTCCGACTCCAACGGCTTTGTCCTCTTCCCTGACAGCGGTATGACCGAAGCGCAACTTGCCGCTTTGATCGAGCTGAAAGAAGTACGCCGCGAACGCGTGGCCACTTACGCCAAAGAACAAGGCCTGCAATACTTTGAAAACCAAAAACCGTGGAACATCGCAGCCGAAGTCGCCCTGCCTTGCGCCACCCAAAACGAATTGGACGCAGATGCCGCCAAAATCCTGCTGGCAAACGGTTGCTATGTGGTTGCCGAAGGTGCGAACATGCCGTCAACTTTGGGCGCGGTCGAACAATTTATCAAAGCCGGCATCCTCTACGCTCCGGGCAAAGCCTCCAACGCCGGTGGCGTAGCAACTTCAGGTTTGGAAATGAGTCAAAACGCCATCCGCCTGTCTTGGACCCGTGAAGAAGTCGACCAACGCCTGTTCGACATCATGCACAACATCCACGAATCCTGCCTGAAATACGGCAAAGTCGGAGACAAAGTGAACTATGTCAATGGTGCGAACATTGCTGGTTTCGTCAAAGTAGCCGATGCCATGTTGGCACAAGGTTTCTAAACCCCTATCCAGCCAAACCAAAGGCCGTCTGTTTTCAGACGGCCTTTTTTCTTTTCATGCAAATTTTATACGCCCAAATAACCTTCCCTGCTGGAAAGCCACCTTGCCAAATGCGCTTCGACGATTTCGGGGTTTTGTTCGATTAACATGGGCGCGATTTCGCGCGCTTGTTCCAAGAGGTGCAGGTCTTCTTCAAGGTTGGCGAAGCGCAGCATGGGGACGCCGCTTTGGCGCGCGCCGAGAAATTCGCCGGGACCGCGGATGTTGAGGTCTTGGCGGGCGATTTCGAAGCCGTCGGTGTGTTCGTAGATAACTTTCAGCCGCGCTTTGGCGAGTTCGCTCAAGGGTTCGGCAAACAGGAGGACGCACACGCTTTCTGCCGCGCCGCGCCCTACCCGCCCGCGTAATTGGTGCAGCTGCGCCAAGCCCATGCGTTCGGCGTGTTCGATCACCATCAGGGCGGCGTTGGGCACATCTACGCCGACTTCGATGACGGTGGTGGCAACCAAGACGTTCAGACGGCCTGCGGCAAAATCCGCCATGACTTCGGCTTTTTCAGCGGCCTTCATGCGCCCGTGTACCAAGCCGATGCTGAGTTCGGGCAAAGCTGCCTGAAGCTGGGCTAGGGTTTCGGTGGCGGTTTGCAGTTGCAGGGTTTCGCTTTCTTCAATCAGCGGGCAGACCCAGTATGCCTGCTGCCCTTTGCGGCAGATGTTGAGAACGAAGCCTTCGACTTCGGCGCGGCGGACGTTGTTGACGAGGCGGGTTTTAATCGGGGTACGACCGGGCGGCAATTCGTCGATGACGGACACGTCCAAGTCGGCGAAAAAACTCATGGCAAGCGTGCGCGGGATGGGCGTGGCGGACATCATCAGCTGGTGGACGTCGCGCCCTTTGTTTTTGAGGGCAAGGCGTTGGGCGACGCCGAAGCGGTGTTGTTCGTCCACAATCACCAAACCAAGATTTTGAAACTCGACGTCGTCTGAAAACAGGGCGTGCGTGCCGACGGCGATTTTGACGGTGCCGTCGGCGAGTTTGGCTTTGACTTCGTCTTTGGCTTTTTTGCGCTGGCTGCCGGAAAGCCAGACGACTTCAAGGTTCAACGGCTCAAGCCATTGTTTGAACTTGATGAAATGCTGTTCGGCAAGGATTTCAGTCGGCGCCATCACAGCCGCCTGCGCGCCGGATTCGATGGCAGTCAGCGCGGACAAGGCGGCGACGATGGTTTTGCCGCTGCCGACATCGCCTTGAAGCAGGCGGTGCATAGGATGGGTTTGCGCCATGTCGCGGCGGATTTCGGACACGACTCTTTCTTGTGCACCGGTCAGAGCAAACGGCAAGGCGTGGCGCAGGGCTTGGGTCAGCGTGCCGTCGCCGCCCAATGCCGCCGCCGTACCGCTGACACGCTTCTGCCGCGCCAAGCGCATGGAAAGCTGTTGCGCCAAAAGTTCGTCAAATTTGAGCCGCTGCCATGCGGGCAGCGCGCCGTCGGAAAGCTGGTGGATGGTAAAACTCGGCGGCGGAGAGTGCAAAAGGCGCAGGCTTTCGACGAGGTGCGGCAGTTTCAGACGACCCAATAAGGCATCGGGCAGCGTGTCGTGCAGCGGCGTAACGTCCAAGGCCGTCTGAATAATGCGACGCAAAGTAGGCTGGTTCAAACCATTTACGGTCGGATAAATCGGCGTGAGGCTTTCCGCCAAACCGCTGCTCTCGGCATCGCGGATTTTGGGATGAATCATCTCGTCGCCGTGAAACCCGTGTTTGATTTCGCCCACGGCGCGGATGCGTTTGCCGACCGCCATCTGTTTCTGGTTGCTGGCGTAAAAGTGGATGAAACGCAAAAAAAGGACACTGCCGGAACCGTCGGCAATTTGGACAATCAGCTGTTTGCGTGGCTTAAAAGTTACTTCCTGATGGATGACCTCGCCCTCGACCTGACACGGCACGCCGATCGGCGCATCCTTAATCGGCATGATGTGCGTCTCGTCCTCATAACGCAACGGCAGGTGCAACACCAAATCCCACGCGGTATGGAGGTTGAGTTTCTCTAGCTTCTTGGCGGAAACATCGGTAATTTTGAGCTGTTTTTGGGTTTCGGGCGTCATCTTAAAAGGCAGCTGATTGAAAGTTTGCTGTATTTTATCCGAAAACAAAAAGGCCGTCTGAACGCAATGTTTCAGACGGCCTTAATTTAGGTATAACGCAATTAAGCGTTAGCTTCCTGTTGTTGTTGGTAGATTGCTTCAAAATTGATCGGAGCAAGCAGTACAGGTGGGAAGCCGGCGCGGGTTACGCTGTTGGAAATGGCTTCACGTGCGTAAGGGAACAGGATGTTCGGACAAGCAACGCCCAACAGCAGTTGTACGTCTTCTTCAGGAATGTTTTCCAAACGGAAGATGCCGCTTTGGGTAACTTCGTTCAAGAACATGGTACGCTCTTCGTTCAGTTTGGCAGTCACGGTAACGGTAACGTCAACGCTGTAGAAACCATCTTCCAGTTTGGTGTTACCGGTAGAAACGCGCATATCCACTTCAGGCTCGCCTTGTTCCAAGAAGATTTGTGGCGCGTGAGGCACTTCCAAAGACAAGTCTTTTACATACAGACGCTCAACGCTGAATACAGGTTGCAATTCTTCGCTCATTTTATTTTCCTAAGTTAAGGGTTAAGGATTCAGTAATTCGTCCAACTTGCCTTCCTGCTGCAAGCGGTACAAATCGGTAAAGCCACCGACATGGGTGTCGCCGATAAAAATCTGCGGCACGCTGCGCTGGCCGGAAAGCTGCTGCATTTCGGCAAAAACTTCCGGATTGCCGTCGATGCGGATTTCGTTGATTTCTTTCACACCCACCGCTTGCAACAGCCTTTTCGCCATGGTGCAGTACGGACAATACGGACCGGTATAAACAGTAACGGTTTGCATGATTTCTTCCAAAATACCAATGTTCATGACTATATGGGCATAAGCGTTATTTTACAAGTATTCCCGCCGTACGGTTGTAAAAAACATTCAGACGGCCTCTTGGCCATAAACATTTGTGCAGATGCGGAAAAACCATAATTAAAGTATGATAAGCGCTTTCGCAGAATGACTTTTGCCATTTGTTTTTTGGAGAAGAACACATCGCAAAAGTTTTTCTATTCAAAATCAGGTATCCCCATGCTTTCAGGAATCCCCATCCCCAAGGACGCCGTGCGTCCGCCCGAAACCGTCCTCGTCAACATCACGCCGCAAGAAACGCGTGTGGCTGTTTTGGAAGAGAACAATATCTGCGAGCTGCACATCGAGCGCAACAGCGGCCATAGCTTGGTCGGCAATATTTATTTGGGCGTCGTCAAACGCGTCCTCCCTGGCATGCAAAGCGCGTTCATCGATATCGGCTTGGAACGCGCCGCGTTTCTGCACATCGTCGACGTCCTCGAACAACGCCGCAATCCGGACGAAACCCAACGCATCGAACACATGCTCTTTGAAGGCCAGTCCGTCTTGGTTCAGGTCATCAAAGACCCCATCAATACCAAAGGCGCGCGGCTTTCCACCCAAATCTCACTGGCCGGCCGTTTCCTCGTCCATCTTCCGCAAGAAGACCACATCGGCATTTCCCAACGCATTGAGGACGATGCCGAACGCAGCATCCTGAGGGAGCGCCTCAACAACCTGCTGCCAGAAAACGCCTGCCACGGCTACATCATCCGCACCAACGCCGAAAACGCTTCCGATGCCCAGCTGCAATCAGACATCAACTATCTGACCAAAGTGTGGGAACACATTCAAAAACAGGCGAAAATCCAACCGCCTGAAACCCTGCTGTATCAAGATTTGCCATTAAGCCTGCGCGTATTGCGCGATATGTTCAGCCTTGATACGCACAAAATCCTGGTCGACTCGACTGAAAATCACCGCCGCATGACCCAGTTTGCCGAACAATACGTTCAAGGCGCATTGGGCAGAATCGAGCTGTTCAAAGGCGAACGCCCCCTATTTGAAACCCACAACATCGAGCAGGAAATCGCCCGCGCCCTGCAACCGCGCGTCAACCTCAACTTCGGCAGCTACCTCATCATCGAGTCCACCGAAGCCATGACCACCATTGACGTAAACACCGGCGGCTTTGTCGGCGCACGCAATTTTGATGAAACCATCTTCCGCACCAACCTCGAAGCCTGCCACACCATCGCCCGCGAACTTCGCCTGCGCAATCTCGGCGGCATCATCATCATCGACTTCATCGATATGGCGCAGGAAGCCCACCGCGAAGCCGTCCTGCAAGAGCTTGCCAAAGCCCTCGCCTTCGACCGTACCCGCGTTACCCTCAACGGTTTCACCAGTTTGGGTTTGGTCGAGCTGACGCGCAAACGTTCGCGTGAAAACTTAAGCCAAATCCTCTGCGAACCCTGCCCTTCCTGCCAAGGCCGGGGCCGTCTGAAAACGCCGCAAACCGTGTGCTACGAAATTCAGCGCGAAATCGTCCGCGAAGCGCGCCGCTACGATGTCCAAGCCTTCCGCATCTTGGCCGCTCCGAATGTCATCGACTTGTTCTTAGACGAAGAATCGCAATCGCTGGCAATGTTGATAGACTTTATCGGCAAACCGATTTCACTGGCAGTCGAAACCGCCTACACGCAGGAACAATACGATATTGTGTTGCTGTAAAGATAAAAGGCCGTCTGAAAACTTTTCAGACGGCCTTCTTGTTTGAGTAAATAAAGATTACGGTTTCACTACTTTACCGTTGATTTTGACGGAAGTCAGTTTCAGGTTGTAGGTTTTACCGTCATCGGTATAGCTGATTTGCGCAGGGATATTGTCGATATCGGAAGCAAACGAGTAAGTAACGGTATCGTCGCCGCGGCGGACGCGATATTTGCTCACAGGCGTTGTACCGCCGTTCAGTTTATAGCTTTCGTTGCCGATTTTGTTCATGCTGCCGACAGTGTACAGTTTTTTACCGTTGGTAATTTTCAAACCTGACGGCAGGCGCACGTCATTGGCGGCCAGTTGCCATGCCAAAGTGAACAAGTCCATGGCCGGGCCGGATTTTTCGGTTTTCAAATCACCTGCTTTGCCGTAAGTGATGTTGCCGCCGGAGAATTTGGCCTCGGCATACAATTTACCGCCGCGTACATCTTTGTAATAAGACGGATGCAGGGTCGTGCCGTTGATGCTGCCGCCGGATTCAAAACGGATATTGTAAAGCGGTACTTTGATGGTAGAGACGATTTTGTATTGGTTGCCGCTGCGTGTGAAGGTCATGGTTGCAGGAATACCGTAGCTGCCTGAGTATTGCAAAACGGCAGATTGCGGCAATTCAGCGGCTTGTGCGCCGATGGAGGCAGTGAGCAGGGAAAGTGTCAGCAGGGTTGTTTTAATCGGGTTCATGATGTTTTCCTTGTGTGTATGGTGTTTTAATTAAGCCAACAGGCTTTGACCGGCGGCATTGCGTTGTGCATTCAAAACGCGGTTGCCTTCGATTTTCAGACGGCCTGCAACAAAGTCTGCAACGGCTTGTGGGAAAAGCTGGTGTTCAACCGTCAGCACGCGTGCGGCAACGTCGTCGGCGGTATCGCCGTCCAAAATAGGAACAATGCCTTGCGAAATAATCGGACCGCAATCCAGCTCGGGCGTCACGAAATGGATGGTGCAGCCAGCTACTCGGCAACCTGCTTCCAATGCGCGTTCGTGGGTGTGCAGACCGGTGAAAGAAGGCAGGATGGACGGATGGATATTGATCAGGCGGTTTTCATAATGTGCGCAGAACTCCGGAGTCAAAATGCGCATGAAGCCCGCTAATACGACCAAATCAGGCTGATAGGCATCGATTTTCTCCATCATGGCCTGATCAAATGCCGGACGCGAATCGAAGTTTTTATGGTTCAAACTGTCGGTGGCAATACCGCGCTCTGCCGCCCATTCTAATCCGACTGCGGTCTCGTTGTTACTCAATACGGCTGCAATGTTGGCATTGGGAATATCGGCATTCACAATCGCCTGCATATTGCTGCCGCGTCCGGAAATAAGGATGACGATATTTTTCATCATAATTCCTTGTTGGTTTGGAACAAAGGCCGTCTGAAACGGAATTTTTTCAGACGGCCTTTTATCCGTTGTTTAAGGGCGTAAGCCTTGATTCGGATTATTGAACTTTTTGTACGTCAACTTGTACTGGTTGTTGTGCGGCAGCATCAGGCGCGCCGACTTTAACCAGTTTCACGTCGAATACCAAAGTAGCGTTCGGGCCGATTTTATCGCCGGCGCCAACTTCGCGGTAAGCCAGTTTGGCCGGGATGTAGAATGTTGCTTCGCCGCCTTCTTTCAAGAGTTGGATACCTTCAGTCCAACCTGGAATCACTTGGCTTACAGGGAAGCTTACTGGGCCACCGTTGGCTTTGCTGCTGTCAAATACGGTACCATCAATCAGACGGCCTTCATATTCAACGGTAACCATATCGTCTTTAGTCGGTTTTTTACCTTCGCCTTCTTTGGTAATTTTGTATTGCAGACCGGAAGCGCTAGTTTTCACGCCTTCTTTAGTCGCGTTTTCTTTCAAGAACGCTTCGCCTTTTTCCAAGTTTACTTTGGCATCTTCAGCACGTTTGGCAGTAGCTTTTTCTTGTTGCTCTTGCAGGAATTTCATCATCACTTCCTGAGCTTGGGCTTCAGTCATTTTGACTTCTTTGCCTTCAAACATGGCTTCCATGGCTTCGGTGAAGACTTTCAAATCGATTTCTGTGCCTTGGTCTTTCATTTGTTTCAATGAACGGCCGATGTCCACACCCATTGCGTAGCTGGCTTGTTGGGCAGTAGAACCGATGGCAGAAGCATCTGCAGTCGCATTTGAAGCTGCGGAAGCAGCAGGAGCGTCTTTAGCGGCAGTATCTTTTTGGTTGCAAGCAGTCAGTGCCAACAAAGCAGACAAAGCCAATGCGCTGAATTTGAAAGTTTTGTTCATGATTATGTCTTTTCCGGAAAGGTCAAAAAAGGGGATTATAGCTGAGTTTGATTGAAATGGAATCAAGGTGGATTAAAATTTGTAAAGGCTCTTATCAAAAACATTAAGGCCGTCTGAAAACAGGTTTCAGACGGCCTACTTTTAGCTATCAGTCAAACGATTAATACCAGCCGCGCAGCTTCATTGCTTTTTCAACACGACGGATACTCATCATGTAAGAAGCGGTACGCAGGTCGACATCGTATTCTTGAGCCAAGTTCCAAATATCGCGGAACGCACGGCGCAGGACAACGGTTTCTTTCTCTTGAACTTCGTCAAACTCCCAGTAGTAGCCTTGCAGGTTTTGTACCCATTCAAAATAGGATACCACCACGCCACCGCAGTTTGCCAAAATATCAGGAACAACCAATACGCCATTTTGACGCAGGATAACGTCTGCTTCAGGAGTAGTCGGACCGTTTGCACCTTCAACCACGATTTTCGCACGGACTTTACCGGCATTTTCAGAAGTCAGTTGGTTTTCCAGCGCGCAAGGGGCGAGTACGTCCACTTCCAAAGCCAAAAGTTCGGCATTGCTGATTTCTTTGCCGTAGCCGGCTTCGTTGGTGATAAAGCCTTTTTCTTGGAATTCTTTAATGATTGCTTCCATATCTAAGCCGTTTTCGTTGTAGATGGCAACGTCAACAGTAGATACGGCAACGATTTTCGCACCGGCTTTGTGTGCATAATAACCGGTGTGGTAGCCCACATTACCGAAACCTTGAATGGCGTAAGTGGCACCCTTCACGTCTTTACCCAGTTTTTCCAAAGCTTGGACGGCGGCGAAGTTTACACCGTAACCGGTGGCTTCGGTACGCGCCAAAGAGCCGCCGAACTCAACCGGTTTGCCGGTAAATACGCCCGGTGCGGAATGTTTTACCACGTTTTCATAGGCATCAACCATCCAAGACATGATTTTGCCGTTGGTGTTCACATCAGGGGCAGGAATATCGATTTTCTCGCCGATCAGCGGAGAAATAGCTTCGGAATAAGCGCGGGCAATGCGTTCCAATTCCGCTTCGGAATAGTTACGCGGATCCAAAGTAATACCGCCTTTACCGCCGCCGTAAGGAATACCGGCCACGCAGCATTTGATGGTCATCCAGATAGACAGGGCTTTAACCTCGTCCATATTCACATGAGGGTGGAAACGCACGCCGCCTTTGTAAGGGCCGACGGCATTATTGTGTTGTGAACGGTAGCCGGTGAAGTTTTCTACTGTACCGTTGTCGAGTTTGACAGGGAAGTTGACTTCCAAAACACGTTGCGGCTTTTTCAAGATTTCAAATACTGCTGGGTCGGCATTCAAACGATCGCAGGCAGTTTTCACTTGTTTTTGCGCAATTTCAAACGGATTCAGTGTTTCTTTAACAGCAGATGCGGACATGTATTTTTCCTTTTCATACACATGATTAGACGAGAGCCATACTTGTTACTATATACAAAAACGGGAGAAAATGTAATAGCATGTAGTCAATAAAAAGCAAATCCATTCATTTATATATGAATTTAGTTTGAGGCCGTCTGAAAATATAGACGCCTTGACTCAAAATTTTCAGACAGCCCGGCCCCAATATTTCTCAAACCCTTTCCAAAAACGATACAAACTCTTTGTTTTTCAATACCTACCCAAGCTCCCTTTTTGTTGACAAAATCACTTCCGCCCTTCCCGACAGACAACCAACCCTACGCCTGTAAAAATTGTTAACAATTTAAACAAGCAGCCATTGAAAAATCGGCAAAACATCGGCAAATCGGGGAAATAATGCTAAAATAACGCCTTAAATGATATGACAGAAAGCTATTTGATGACCGCTGCTACTTTAGAACACGTTCAAGCCGTTGCTTTTGATTTGGACGGCACTTTATGCGATTCCATTCCGGATTTGACCGCCGCCGCCCAAGCCATGTGCGAATACCTGGGTTTGCCTGTTTTACCCACTCAAACGGTTGAAAGTTATGTCGGCGACGGCATCGGCAAATTGGTTCATCGTGTCATCACCCATGATCGTGAAAAAGAAGCCGATCCTGAAATCTGGGAAAAAGGCTTTGTGTTCTTTATGAAATATTATCGCGAGCACTTGAGCGACTTTACCCGCCCCTACCCTGAAACCGAAGCCGGCCTCGGCCTGCTCAAATCCTTGGGCATCCCGTTAGTTGTCATTACTAACAAAAATGAAGTGCTGGCAGCCGAGCTGCTGAAACAGCTCAATCTCGACGACTATTTCAGCTTGGTTCTCGGCGGAGACAGCCTGACTGAGAAAAAACCCAGCCCATTGCCGCTTCAACATGCGGCCGAAGTTCTGGGCATCGACGTTGCCAATATGCTGATGGTGGGCGATTCTAAAAATGACATTATTGCCGCTAAAGCGGCCGGTTGCTTCAGCGTCGGCGTAACATTCGGCTACGGCGACATGACCTTGCTCTCTCAAGACAAAGCGACCAAACCTGATTTGTTGATTCGAGCCCTGCCTGAAATCTACGAAAATCTGCAACCGCAAAAAAATAAAGACGAAGAATAATTCGGCTTTATTTTCAGACGGCCTTTTCGGCTATTTTCCCAATCAGGCCGTCTGAAAATGTAATTCAATGTAGTTACCTCACCTCCGCCATATCCCATGAGACCCCCTAAAACCTTACGTGCCCGCGCCTTGGATATTCTTTCCCGTCAAGAAGTCAGCCGCGTCGGTTTGAAACGCAAACTGGCTCCGCACGCTGAAAGCGAAGAAGAATTGGAAAAGGTTTTGGACGAATTCGCCGAACGAAATTGGCAATCCGACCACCGTTACGCTGAAGCCTATATTCACAGCAAGAGCAACCGTTACGGCACGCTCCGCCTCAAACAAGCCTTGGCGCAACAAGGTATTGATGCGGATAACTGTCGGGAATTACTGCCCGACAGGGAGGACGAGCTGCAAACCGCCATTTCTGTTTTGCGTAAAAAATTCAAGCAAGAAGCTGAAGATTTGAAAGAAAAACAAAAACAAGCGCGTTTCCTTGCGTATCGCGGCTTTGGTGCAGACACTATTCAAACGGCCTTAAAAACCGCATGGAATGAAGAAGAAGACTTCTATCAATAATCATTCCTACTTGAATCTTTACGACTATCGGCGTACCCTTACGCATTCATTCAATAATCCAATCAGAGCTTCATCATGTCCGACAAACCACACGATACATCCAATCCCCTACTCGAAGACGAACGCAAAAACCCTGTTTACCGCTTGGGTCAGGCAGTAGCCGGATTCATGTTGCTGGTTTGGGCTGGCGTTTTGGTCTTGGTTTTCTTCTTGGTTTTCCGTTTTTGGTTAAGTTAAATCCAGCCTGAAGCATTATTTTTCTTCAAAACAAACTGACAGAGTTTGTTTGTACATACTCAAAAGGCCGTCTGAACATACTTTCAGACGGCCTTTTCTTAGCACACTTATTACAGATTATTCTCGGATTACTTTGCGGATATTCGGATTGGCATGCATCTCATGAACAATCTGATTAACCTGATCCAAGTCCTTGACTTTAATTGTGAATTTAAATTCCACAAAGCCTTCCGTTCCCGCTTGCGCTTTGGTCGGCGTATCGACAGATTCGATGTCCGCACCCGAGTTGGAAATCGCTTGCGCCATTGAAGCCAGCAAGCCATGGGCATCCTCGGATTTGACGTTGAGGATGGTGCGATACGTTTGATTACGCATACTGTCCCAACTGGCATCCAACTGCTCTTCCGGATCGGCTTTAACCAAAGTTTGGCAGGTATCACGGTGAATAATCATGCCCTTGTCTTTGACCAATAAGGCGCGAATCGGATCGCCGGGAATCGGATGGCAACACTCGGCAAAATGAATCCGGCCGGTCTCTTGATCGTTGACTTTAATCGGGCTGAGTTTGACCTCACTGCCGAAATGTTGGCCAGCCAACTCGGCAATATGCATGGCAACGTGAATCGGCAAAGTATGCCCCATACCGACTTTGTAGAGAACTTCTTCAAACGAAGTTTGTTTGGTATTCAAATCGGCAAGGTATTTTTCTTTGAGGTCGTCTGAAAGCAAAATATCTTTAGGCAGCAGGCTGGATAAAGCTTTTTGCAGCAGGTTTTCACCCAAAACAACGGCATCGTGACGATTCAGATTTTTAACGTATTGGCGGATGGCGCTGCGCGCACGGCTGGAAACGGCAAAATTCAACCATGCCACATTGGGCTTGGCATGTTCGGAAGTAATGATTTCGACCGTATCGCCGGTTTTCAGCTTGGTGCGCAACGGCATCATGACATTGTTAATGCGCGCGGCAACGGTTTTATGACCGATATTGGTGTGCACGGCATAGGCAAAGTCAATCGGCGTTGCACCCTTAGGCAAGGTCAAAATATCACCTTTCGGAGTAACGATATAGACTTCGTTGGGGAACAAATCGACTTTGACATGTTCCAGAAACTCGATGGCATTTGAGCTGCTGGCTTGCAGGTCAAGAATATTTTTCAACCATCGGTTCATATGGAGGACGGCCTGATCCGGAGTGTTTTCACCGGATTTGTAAATCCAATGGCCGGCAATACCGCCCTCGGCTACGGCATCCATTTCACGTGTACGGATTTGCACTTCGATCGGCAAACCGTAAGGACCGACCAAGGTCGTGTGCAGGCTTTGATAGCCGTTGCTTTTCGGAATGGCAATATAGTCTTTGAAACGGCCGGGCTTGGGTTGGTATAAATTATGCAATGCACCTAATGCGGCATAACAGGCAGGAATGCTGTTGACGATGACCCGAAAGCCGTAAATATCCATTACTTCGGCAAAATGCAGTTTTTTAGCCAGCATTTTTTGATGAATGCTGTATAGGTTTTTCTCGCGGCCTTTGATTTTGGCTTCAATATTTGCACCCACCAAACGCTGACTGAATGCACGCAGCACTTTGCCGACAACATCGCGACGGTTTTTGCGGCTGTTGTCCATGGCTTTTTTCAGGGTTTCGTAGCGGCTTGGGTGAAGGTTTTGGAACGATAAGTCTTGAAGCTCTTGATACGCGTTGTTCAGACCGATGCGGTTGGCGATTTGAGCATAAATTTCAAGGGTTTCTTTGGCGATGCGGCGGCGCTTGTCCGGACGCATAGAGCCAAGGGTGCGCATATTGTGCAATCGGTCGGCCAGTTTGACGACGATGACGCGCACGTCTTTAGTCATGGCGAGGATCAGTTTGCGGAAACTTTCCGCCTGATGCTCGGCATGATCTTCAAATTTGAGTTTTTCCAGTTTGGAGAGGCCGTCTACCATTTCGGCAATGGTATCGCCGAATTCCGCCGCCATTTCGACTTTGGTTACGCCCGTGTCTTCCAATACATCGTGCATAACGCCTGCGCAAAGGCCCTGAACATCCATGTGCCAAATCGCAAGCTGCGTGGCAACGGCAAGGGGATGGGTGATGTAGGGTTCGCCGCTCTTACGGGTTTGTCCGTCATGGGCATGAAAAGCGTAGGCAATGGCTTTTTCAAGCTCGGCCTGTTCATTCTCATTGAGATAGGATGCGGTGCGAAACAGAAGATCGCGCGCTTCTGCTGTCAACGGGTCATAAGGAGCGGTAGGCAGTGGGGCTGGCATTTCAGACGGCCTTTTATGGCTATTTTTTTAAGCCGTCAGACTGTATCGGTTGTTATATTGCACCGATACAGTCCGCACGGCGGTTTTATCGGTTTGCCGGTTGGTTTATTTGTTGCGGGTCAGAAGCTCGGTTCCGATTTGTCCGGCTGCGATTTCGCGCAGGGCGGTTACGGTTGGTTTGTTGTTGCGGATGTCGTCAACCAAAGGCGTATTGCCGTTTTCCAGTTGGCGTGCGCGACGGGCGGCGACGAGTGTGAGGTCGAAGTGGTTAGGGATTTTACCTGTGCAGTCTTCAGTAGTAATACGTGCCATGTTTGCTTGCTTTCTTTCTATGTTTCAAATAAACGGTTATTTTCGCTGTTTTTTACGAATTTTCCAACAGGTTTGAGATAAATCCCTGCTGGGCGGATTTTTTCAGACGGCCTGCTTTAATAATGTGGAACAAATCGGCTTCGGCACGATCCAAATCGTCATTCACGACGACGTAATCGAACAAAACAGATTGTTCAATCTCATGACGGGCTTTGGACAGGCGTGTTTGAATGACTTCTTCGCTATCCGTACCACGGCCGATCAAACGTTGCGCCAATACCTCAAAGGAAGGCGGCAGAATGAAAATGCTGTTGGCTTCAGGCAACGATTTACGCACTTGCGCCGCACCTTGCACATCGATTTCCAAAATCACATCATAGCCCTCTTCGCTCAACGAATTTACGCCGGCGATGCTGGTGCCGTAATAATTGCCGAACACATTGGCGTGTTCCAAAAAGGCCCTTTGCTCAATCAGTGATTCAAATTCGTCTTTAGGGACAAAGTGGTAATGCACGCCATGCACCTCTCCTTCGCGCGGCTGGCGCGTGGTGTGAGAAATGGAAACACGGATATCGTCATGATTTTTCAACAGGCGCGACACCAAAGTCGTTTTGCCTGTGCCCGAAGCGGCGGAAATGATGAAAATATTGCCTTTTTTGTGATTTTGCATGGTAATTCAGCCGATGGTATGTATCTGTAAATTATAACACAACACAATGTTTCTCGGAATTTCAGACGGCCTGTTGCAAAATTTGGCTATTGTATCGATTAATTTGGCAAGTTTGCATATGACCGCTACAATGTCGTGTTAAAAACTTTTTGATTTCGGAATGTCGAAATGTTGATTCATCCTGAAGTAATGGGCGTAGAAGCTTTGGCGGACAAAATCCGTAAAATTGAAAACTGGCCGCAAAAAGGGATTTTGTTTCATGACATTACTCCCGTTTTGCAAAGCGCAGAATATTTCCGCCTGCTGGTTGATTTGCTGGTTTACCGCTATATGGGGCAAAAAGTTGACGTTGTGGCAGGCTTGGACGCGCGCGGTTTCATCATCGGTGCGGCTTTGGCCTATCAGCTGAATGTCGGCTTCGTTCCCATTCGTAAAAAAGGCAAACTGCCGTTTGATACGGTTTCTCAAAGTTACGCTTTGGAATATGGCGAAGCAACGGTAGAAATCCATACCGATGCCATCAAGCCGGGCGCACGCGTTTTGTTGGTAGATGATTTAGTGGCGACCGGCGGCACAATGCTGGCGGGCGTCGAGCTGATCCGCAAACTGGGCGGCGAAGTAATCGAAACGGCTGCTATTTTGGAGTTTACCGACTTGGACGGCGGCAAAAAAATCCGCGAAAGCGGCGCGCCGTTATTTACCCTGTGCCAAAACAAAGGCTGTATGTAACACACAAAAAACCGCAAGCCGATCAGCCTGCGGTTTTTTATTATCAAACTTATTCGAGAACGTATCCGTCTGTATCCCAAAAGGTTTTTTTCACCAACTGGTCGTCTTTATACACCAACTCGGATTTCTTCGCACCATCATCATACCAATCCAAAATAATGCCGCTGCGTTTGCCGTTGCGAATACTCAATTCAGACACAATGCGGCCATTTTCATCCCAACTGATAATCTCCGTCGGTTTATCATTGCTCATCATCATTTCGGTTTTCGGGCTGCCGTCTGAATACCATTGTTTCCAATGACCATTGGCCTTATCGTGCTTGAATTGGATTTCGCTTTCTTTGACACCGTTGCGGTAATAACGAGAGCCTACGCCCTCGCTCAAGCCGTTTTGATAAGGCATGACCGCAGATTTTTTGCCGTTTGGATACCAGTTAATCCACTCGCCGTGCGGCTTGCCGTTGCGATAGCTGCCAACCATCTTTTTCTGCCCATTAAAATGCCACAGGGTCAGCGTGCCATTGTCCAGAGCCGGCACAAAAACCTTAATCTGACCCGCAGGTATCTCGTACGGATCAGAATATTTTTTCATTGATGGATAGTAAAAATCCTGAACCTGCGCCTTGCCTGCCGCAATTTTGTATTGGCGGACATAAGCAACCGAAGGCATGGTTGCCGTCAGTTTACCGTTTTGATTGAAATAAACGGTATATTGCTGGGCAAAAGCGACAACGGGCGTACTGAATAAAACAGCAGCCAACAGGCCTGATTTTAAACAATTATTCATAATATTGGGTTTGGCAGTATATGTTCTACAAAAAGTCAGTAATAAAAATCTACCGGCATTTGAATCTATGACAAATATTATAAGCCATAGTTTCAAACCCTGCTTGGATTTCACAATCGACATATCATAGGCGTTTGTATTTTCTTAAAACATCAAAGACATTACAAAATAGAGGCCGTCTGAATTTTTTTCAGACAGCCTCTATTTCAATTACATTAAAACAATTTATTCTTCACCCAACAATTGCTCACGGGTCAACAAGAATACGAACCCGTCGCCACCGCTGGTTTCCAACCAAGTAAACGGCAATTCCGGATAAGCCGCCTCCAATACTTCGCGGTTGTGGCCGATTTCAACCAGCAACACACCTTTCGGATTCAAATATTTCGCAGCCTGCAAAATGATTTGGCGTGTAGCATCCAAACCATCTTCTCCGCTACCCAAAGCCAATTCCGGCTCATGCAGGTACTCATCGGGCAATGCTTCCACAGATTCCGCATCAACATAAGGCGGATTGGAAACAATTAAGTCGTAGGTTTCATCCAAACCTTCAAACAAATCGGTATGCACCAAGCTAATGCGGTCTTCCAAGCCATAATCTTCAATATTGATCGCGGCCACTTCCAGCGCATCCAAGCTCAAATCAACGGCATCGATTTGTGCATCAGGATAGTGATGCGCCATTTGAATGGCCAAACAACCGCTACCGGTGCACAAATCCAAAGCTCGATGCACCAACTCATCATGTTCAATCCAAGGACGGATACCGTCGCCAAGCAATTCATAAATAAAAGAACGAGGCACGATGACGCGCTCATCGACATAAAAATCAAACTCGCCCTGCCATGCCTGATGCGTCAGATATGCGGCAGGAATATGCTCAACTGCGCGACGTTCGATAATGGACAACACTTCTTCCTTCTCACTTTGCAACAATTTGGCATCCAAATAGGGTTCCAACGTATCCAAAGGCAGGTTCAAAGTGTGCAAAATCAGATAGGCCGCCTCGTCATGGGCATTATCGCTTCCGTGTCCGAAAAACAGTCCGGCATCGTTAAAACGGCTGACGGCGAAACGCAATAAATCGCGAACAGTGGTCAGCTCTTGAGCAGCTTGCTTAAACATAATGTTTTGTCTTGTCGATTTAAGAATATTGAAATTATAACAGAAAGGCCGTCTGAAAACTTTTCAGACGGCCTTCGATTTAATTCAGCTTAAGATTATTTATCGCGGCTGAATACGATTTTGGTAGCTTGGATAGCAACGCAGACAGCACCACCGATGAAGATCAAGTCAGCAGCGGTACGAACCCAACGCAGGGTATCCAGAATTTCCATTTGCAGGAATTCTTCGCTACGTGCATACCACAGACCGTGAGTGATAGAAGCATAAGCTTGAATCACACCGACCGGCAACAGGCTGATGGCAATCATACCCACCAGGCCGCCGTTCAACAGCCAGAAGCCCCAAGTCATCAGTTTGTCGTCAAATTGAGCATTAGGTTTCAGGTAACGTGCAACCAGCAATACGAAGCCCAGAGCCAAGAAACCGTACACACCGAACAGAGCCGCGTGAGCGTGAACTGCAGTAGTGTTCAGACCTTGGATGTAGAACAGGGAAATCGGCGGGTTAATCAGGAAGCCGAATACGCCGGCACCGATCATGTTCCAGAAGGCAACTGCTACGAAGCACATCAGAGGCCAACGCAGACGTTTCGCCCAGTCGGACAGGTGTTGGTAAGACCAGTGTTCGTAAGCTTCACGACCCAGCAGAATCAAAGGTACAACTTCCAAAGCGGAGAAACATGCACCGATTGCCATAGAGGCAGAGGTAGAGCCGGAGAAGTACAAGTGGTGCAATGTACCTGGAATACCGCCCAACATGAAGATGGCAGCAGCAGCCAAAGTAGAAGCAGTGGCAGTACTACGGCGGACAAAGCCCATGTTATAGAAGATGAATGCGAAAGCGGCAGTAGCGAACACTTCGAAGAAACCTTCTACCCACAAGTGAACCACCCACCAACGCCAGTATTCCATCACAGCGATTGGAGATTTTTCACCGTAGAACAGGCCAGGAGCATAGAACACACCCACACCGACCATAGAAGCTACGAAGATAGCCAACAGGTTTTTGTCTGTACCTTTTTCTTTAAAGGCAGAGACAGTACAACGCAGCATCAGGAACAGCCACAACAGCAAGCCGACCATCAGCAACAATTGCCAGAAGCGACCCAAATCCAAGTATTCGTAACCTTGGTGACCGAACCAGAAGTTCAGCTCAGGCGGAATGATGTGGGTCAAAGCAAAGAAGTTACCTGCATAAGAACCGCCGACTACGATGAACAGGGCGATGTACAGGAAGTTCACACCGGCACGTTGGAATTTAGGATCTTTACCGCCGTTCACAATCGGAGCCAAGAACAGACCTGCTGTCAGGAAGCCGGTTGCAATCCAGAAAATAGCGGATTGGATGTGCCAAGTACGGGTCAGTGCGTATGGGAACCAGTCGGCCATTTCAAAGCCCAAGGCGGTATCGATACCGTAGAAACCTTGACCTTCGACAGTATAGTGAGCGGTCAAACCACCCAACAGTACTTGTACGACAAACAGCGCAACAGTCAGGAATACATATTTGCCCAACGCTTTTTGAGAAGGAGTCAGTTGTACTTTGGAAATAGGATCCTCAGTAGGTACTTCAACCTCTTCGTGTTTGGTCAAGAAAGAGTAACCCCACATCAGCAAGCCGATACCCATCAGCAACAATACCACGCTGGTGAAGGACCACATGTAGTTTTCAGTAGTCGGTACGTTGTTGATCAAAGGCTCGTGCGGCCAGTTGTTGGTGTAAGTGAAGTTCTCGTCAGGACGGTTGGTCGAAGCAGACCAAGAAGTCCAGAAGAAGAAGTTGAACAGTTTTTCACGCGCTTCTTGGCTTGGCAATGTGTTGTTTTTCATTGCAAAGTGTTCGCGAGTGGTTTGGAACTTAGGATCGTCGCTGTACACACCGTGGTAGTAAGGCAGAATGCTTTCGATCGCTTTCACGCGGGTATCGCTGATAACGACAGAACCGTCTTCCTTAATACGGCTTTGGTTGCGGTATTCGTCAGCCAAACGGGTTTTCAGAACAGCTTGTTCCTCAGGAGAAACTTCGTCAAATTTTTTGCCGTAAGTTTCTTGCGCAGTCAGATCCAACCATGCAACCAGCTCGCGGTGCAGCCAGTCGGCAGTCCAGTCCGGAGCTTGGTATGCACCGTGACCCAATACAGAGCCAACTTCCATACCGCCGGTAGTTTGCCATGCAGATTGACCTGCCAAAATATCGTCTTTGGTCATCAGGACTTTGCCGGATGCAGAAACGACTTGTTCAGGGTATGGCGGAGCCTTTTTATAGACCTCGCTACCCATATAACCAAGAATGGTAAAGCATACTGCCAGTACGGCAAACAGCAAGTACCAAAGCTTCTTGTACTGTCCCATTTTGAGTACTCCTTGATTTTGGTAAAAAGTGGTTGGGTATTAATTCATCAAATATGAATGTTAAAGATTGTATCACGGTTTTAAAAGTAAAGAAATATTTTGTCAATAATATTCCTTTAAAACCATTAACTTACATGATATTGATTCCTATTATCTTGTATAACTCCTCCTTTGTTATATTTTGTGTTAAGCCCACACTAACATTTTCACACAAAAATAAACTTTTCGGTTTAGTTTTTTATACTACTAAAGGAGTATTTAAGGATTAAAAGATTCATATTCATTGAACAATTTGATTTATGTCAAAATACACCCAAACAAGCGCCTACATAATCATACAAAATTTCAAACCATCCTATCAGGATACTTAACTTTTCTTACAATAAGGAAACTTTAAACATGAAACGCCAAACCTTAGCTGCACTTATCGCTTCTGTATTTGCACTGGCCGCATGCGGCGAACAAGCTGCTAAACCAGCTGAAACTCCGGCTGCCACCGCTTCTGCCGAAGCTCCTGCTGCTGCTTCTGACTCACAAGCTGCTGCCGAGACTCCTTCTTCAGAATTGCCTGTAGTCGATGCCATCATGACTCACGCTCCGGAAGTTCCACCTGCAATCGATCGCGATCATCCGGCTAAAGTACGCGTTAAAATGGAAACCGTCGAAAAAACCATGACTATGGAAGACGGTGTTGAATACCACTACTGGACATTCAACGGCGACGTTCCGGGCCAAATGATTCGTGTACGCGAAGGCGATACCGTAGAAGTAGAATTCTCTAACAATCCTTCTTCTACTGTTCCTCACAACGTTGACTTCCACGCTGCTACCGGTCAAGGCGGTGGTGCAGAAGCTTCTTTCACTGCCCCAGGCCACACTTCTACTTTCAGCTTTAAAGCTCTGCAAGCCGGTTTGTACATTTACCACTGTGCCGTTGCTCCTGTAGGTATGCACATCGCCAACGGTATGTACGGTTTGATCTTGGTTGAACCTAAAGAAGGCCTGCCTAAAGTAGATAAAGAGTTCTACATCGTACAAGGCGACTTCTATACTAAAGGTAAAAAAGGCGCTCAAGGCCTGCAACCTTTCGATATGGATAAAGCGATTGCTGAACAACCTGAATACGTTGTATTCAACGGTCACGTAGGCTCTATCGCCGGTGACAACGCCCTGAAAGCCAAAGCTGGTGAAACTGTTCGTATGTACGTTGGTAACGGTGGTCCTAACTTGGTATCTTCTTTCCACGTTATCGGCGAAATCTTCGACAAAGTATATGTTGAAGGTGGTAAACTGATTAACGAAAACGTACAAAGCACTGTGATTCCTGCCGGTGGCGCCGCCATGATCGAATTCAAAGTCGATATTCCAGGCAGCTACACTATAGTTGACCACTCTATCTTCCGTGCGTTCAACAAAGGTGCTTTGGGTCAATTGAAAGTTGAGGGTAACGAAAACCCTGAAATCATGACCAAAAAACTGAGCGACACCGTTTACCAACCTGCCGGTGCTGCCGCTTCTGCCCCAGCCGCTGCGTCTGCCGCACCTGCTGCTTCTGAAGCCGCTAAATAATCCCTCGGTTTAATACGCCAAGCCACTGCTACTCTTCTCTTAGAGTCGCAGTGGCTTCCATCACAATTAATCTTCCTATTCAATCAGACAGATTAATTTTTCAGACGGCCTTGTTATGATTAGGCTATCTTAAAAATAAATTTTCTGTTTTCAAACGATAATAAGGGCGTACCATGAAACTCATACGACTCCTCCTCTTAGGCAGTGCCTTAATCTGCGGCAATACATTTGCAGCCGAAATGGTAAAAATCGAAGGAGGCAGCTATCGCCCTCTCTATCTCAAAAAAGAGACTTCCCTTATTAAAGTCAAGCCCTTCCAACTTGACAAATATCCTGTAACCAATGCCGAATTTGCCGAATTTTTGAAAACACATCCACAATGGCAAAAAGACAAAATCAGCTCCAAACAAGCTGAAAAAGCTTACCTGAAACATTGGGTAAAAAACGGCAGCAACAGTTATGCGCCTAAAGCCAGCGAACTCAAACATCCGGTAACCAATGTTTCATGGTTTGCCGCCAATGCCTACTGCGTTTCCAAAGGCAAACGCCTGCCGACTATTGACGAGTGGGAATTTGCAGGCTTGGCCTCTGCCACTCAAAAAGACGGCTCTGCCGAACCCGGCTACAACCGTACCATCTTGGATTGGTATGCAGACGGCGGCCGCAACGGCCTGCACGACATTGGTAAAAACAAACCCAACTACTGGGGCGTATACGATATGCACGGCCTGATTTGGGAATGGACTGAAGACTTTAATAGCAGCCAACTCTCAGCCGGCTCATCCAACACACAAATGTTCTGTAGCGGCGCATCCGTAGGCTCAAGCGACCCATCCAACTATGCTGCTTTCTTGCGCTACGGCATCCGTACCAGCCTGCAATCCAAATATGTTTTAAATAACTTAGGCTTCCGCTGCGCAAGCAAATAAAGTTTAGTTTTATCACCAAAGCAGCTTTGGCGGTACTGGAAGGTATCGCCGCTTTTTTTGGCCGTCTGAAAAGATGTGGCACACAAAGACAAATTGTGGCATAATCCGCCCGTCTTTATAAAAAGACACTTAGGAGTTTGCTTAGGTCATTCGGCTTGGCAAACTTGTCCGAACCTGAAAAGGTTCTTTTATTTTCGGAGTTATCCATCATGGCATTGACCGTAGAACAAAAAGCACAAATTGTTAAAGATTTCCAACGCAAAGAAGGCGATACCGGTTCTTCTGAAGTACAAGTCGCTCTGTTGACTTTCCGCATCAACGACCTGACCCCTCACTTCAAAGCCAACCCTAAAGACCACCACAGCCGTCGCGGCCTGTTGAAAATGGTTAGCCAACGTCGTCGCCTGCTGTCTTACCTGCGCCGTACTCAGCCTGATACTTACCGTTCACTGATTACCCGCCTGGGTCTGCGTAAATAATTTATGCTTAAAATCAACACCGCCTTTGGGCGGTGTTTTTATTCACATGCCCATGCCGTCTGAAACATAGGCCCACTCTGTGTTATACTTCCACACGCTTAAGCAGCAAGGCTTAAACTCCCAATCACTCCTTAAAGCTCCCATCAAAGCGAGAATCTGAATTGTCTGTTCATTCCATGTTGCACTCAGGAAAATTTTGGTTGAAAACTCTGGTTTTCAGCATTACCGCGCTTTTATGCCTCGCGGCGGTATTGAGTGCCTTAATGTTCCGCATATTCAACACAGAAAACATCGACGCATTCATACAAAAAAACTTTTCCGCCCATGGCTGCCAAATCAAATACAACGCCACTATCGGCAGAAAATGGCTGCCGCGCCCCACGCTGATTTTAAAAGACCTCAGCCTTTCCTCTTCCGAACCTGACACGCCGACGTTGAACATCGCCGAGTCAAAAATGGGCTTTGGCTGGAGCAGCCTATGGTCGGATGCCCCCATTCTTGAAAAATGGATTCTTTTAAACCCGACACTGACACTGGACTCAAAACACCATCTGCCCGCCTGCCTGCAACAAGACCCATCGTCAAAAGAAAGTTTTCAGCTCAACCGCATCATCATCAATAACGGCAGCATCCGTTATCACACTAAAGAGCAAAATATTGCCTTAAACAACCTGCAATTTTCCCTGCAGCAAGCCGACTCAGACGGCCGTCCCTTCGACATCAGCGGCACACTGCAAAACATCGGCAACCCCATCAGTTGGCAGGGTGCAGGCTATCTGGTACCCAACAATGCCGGTTGGAGTGTTCCCGCCCTTAAGCTGAACCTGCAAACCGTATTACTCAAAAACAAGCTGGATGCCCAAATCGCAGGCAGCCTTAATTGGCAAAACCAAACCGCCCTACTCCGCGACTTCAATCTGCAAGCCGAAAGCGGCTTTCAAAACTTGCATATCAACGCACGTTCGCCCCTATTGCAATTCAAAAACGGCTATTTACACCTCAATACACTCAACGGCGCATTGACTGCCGGCAGCGAAAACAACCAATGGGACGGCTCATTCAAACTGGACAAAGCCAACCTCTACGCAACCGTTTTAACCGCCGCTAATTTTGAACTCAAAGGCAGCCATAAAAACGACCGCCTCCAAACCAACTTTACCTTTTCCAGCCCGTTGGTTTGGCAAAAAGGCAAAGGCATTGATGCGCCCAAACTGCACCTCAGTACCCTGCAAGACACCATCAACCGCCTTCCCCGTCCACGCTTCATCAGCACCCTTGAAGGACAGGCCAATTTCAGCTTCAATACATGGGAAGGCCGTCTGAAAGGCGCATTTGACAGACAAGCCCTTGCCTTGGCCTTTAAATACCAACGCGATGCCCAACCGCGCCCGCACCTTGATGCCGGTATCGCCTTACAAAAACTCAATCTGACCCCTTACTTGGAAGACCTGAAAACCCAGCCGTCACTCAGTCTTCCTTCCCTGCTGGCCAAATCCTGGCTGCCCGACATTGAGGCCAACCTTCAAATCGGCAGCATTCAAACTGCCGGCCTGCAACTTGAAAACGTCGAATCCCTGCTTACCGCAGATAAAGAACATATCGCCCTACACCGTTTCAAAGCCGGGCTTTATGGCGGCAAAACAGAGGGCGGACTGAGTATTGCAGCCACCCAACCCGCTTCTTACCACCTCCAACAAAACGCAAAAGGCATACAAATTCAGCCTCTGCTGCAAGACTTGTTTGGCTTCCACAGCTTCAGCGGCAGCGGCGACGCCGTTATCGACATTCAAACTTCCGGCAACGACCGCGCCCAAATGATACAAGCCCTAAACGGCAGCCTGCTCCTCGATATTACCAACGGCGCATGGCACGGTATCGATATGGACAGCATTCTGAAAAACGGCATCTCTTCGGAAAAAATCGACAACAGCAACCTCAAAACCCCTTTCCATCATTTCATCCTCAATAGCGAAATCGAGAAAGGCATCAGCCATCATATCAACACCGAACTGTTTTCCGACAGCCTGCACGTTGTCAGCAGCGGCTATACCGATTTGAATACCCAAAAGCTGTCCGAAAACCTGCTTATCAGCAACGTACTGCAACCCAAAAACAAACCGATTCCCCTCAAAATCGGCGGAACCGTACAAAACCCTTCCATTACCCTTGACTACAGCCGCTTGACCAATGGCATGAACACACCGGCAGAAAAACAAAAAGCCCTGCAAGAAACCATACAAGAACAATGGAAGTGGCTCAAACCGCGCTAGGTTTTCAAATTAAAGGCCGTCTGAAACCCAAAAAGTTTCAGACGGCCTTTTAACAGATGTATTGTCAGAATAAGATGTTTACTTAGGAATGACCATATACACAATCAGTGCAACAATGACGGCAGACCATACGGTCAACATTATCAAGCCTTCTTTGGAGAGTTTTCTTTTTCTCCAATCGAGCCTCAATATTTCTACCGTACCTTCAAACACTGCCCCAATCATTTCCATAACGATTTGAAGTATAAATTCCAATAGAAATGACATCTACAAGCCTAAACTCTCCCAAATCTCATCGATTTTGGCCGTAACGGCAGGGTCTTTTTTGATCACCCGTCCCCATTCGCGGTCGGTTTCGCCCGGCCACTTGTTGGTCGCATCCAAACCCATTTTGCCGCCAAGTCCGCTGACGGGGCTGGCGAAGTCGAGGTAGTCGATGGGCGTGTTTTCCATCAAAACAGTGTCGCGTACGGGATCCATGCGCGTGGTGACTACCCAGATGACTTCTTTCCAGTCGCGCACGTTCACATCGTCATCAACCACAATGATGAATTTGGTGTACATAAACTGGCGCAGGAACGACCAGCAGCCCATCATCACGCGCTTGGCGTGTCCGGCGTACTGTTTTTTCATGCTGACCACCGCCATGCGGTAGGAACAGCCTTCGGGCGGCAGGTAGAAATCGGTGATTTCGGGAAACTGCTTTTGTAAGAGCGGTACGAACACTTCGTTCAACGCCACGCCCAAAACAGCGGGTTCATCGGGCGGTTTGCCCGTGTAGGTGGAATGGTAAATCGGGTTTTCACGCATGGTGATGCGTTCGACCGTAAACACGGGGAAATGATCCTGCTCGTTGTAATAGCCCGTGTGGTCGCCGTATGGGCCTTCCAACGCGGTTTCGTTCGGATGAATCACGCCTTCCAACACGATTTCGGCACGGGCGGGCACTTGCAAATCGTTGCCGATACATTTCACCAGTTCCGTCCGCGAACCGCGCAGCAGTCCGGCAAACTGGTATTCGCTCAAGGTATCGGGAACAGGCGTTACCGCGCCCAAAATGGTGGCAGGGTCGCAACCGAGTACGACGGCGACGGGATACGGCGTCTCGGGATTGAGTTTGCGAAACTCCTGATAATCCAGCGCGCCGCCGCGATGCGACAGCCAACGCATAATCAGCTTGTTTTTGCCGATTAGTTGTTGGCGGTAAATGCCTAAATTTTGGCGTTTTTTGTGCGGACCGCGCGTGACGGTCAAGCCCCATGTTACCAGTGGCGCAACGTCTTCCGGCCAGCAATGCTGAATCGGAAGTTTATACAAATCAACGTCTTCGCCTTCCCACACAATTTCCTGACACGGCGCGTTTTTCACTACGTTCGGCGCCATGCTCCAAATATCTTTCAACAGCGGCAGTTTGGAAAACGCGTCTTTAATGCCTTTGGGCGGTTCGGGTTCTTTCAGATACGCCAGCGTCTGCCCGATTTCGCGCAGCTTGGACACACTGTCCGCGCCCATGCCCAGCGCCACGCGTTCGGGCGTGCCAAACAGATTCGCCAACACGGGATAATCGTAGCGCGTACCGTCGGGCTTAATCGGGTGTTCAAACAACAGCGCCGGCCCTTCGGCACGCAGCACGCGGTCGGCGATTTCGGTCATTTCCAAATGCGGCGACACCGGATGCTGAATGCGCTTGAGTTTGCCATCGGCTTCCAATCCGGCGATAAATTCTCGCAAATCTCTGTATTTCATGATTTCATTTTCCTGAACAGGCCGTCTTAAAACAGACCGCCATTTCGGGTTTGAAAGATAAACCAGCGGCTATTGTACCTGCCAAATCCGTCCATATCCCAACTTTCCGCATCCGAATTTCCATATTTTTTGCAAACTACCGTCAAATTTAAACAATATCTGCTTGTGATTGCTTTCAGACGGCCTTATCTTTGGTAGAATTCCAACTTAATCCAGTCATCAATCAATATCTATCGTGGGACGGCGGCCATGTTTGCATTTTTAGAATCTTTTTTCGTTGAATACGGCTATGCGGCCGTGTTTTTCGTTTTGGTTATTTGCGGCTTCGGTGTGCCGATTCCTGAAGATTTGACACTGGTAACCGGCGGTGTGATTTCCGGCCTGGGTTATACCAACTCGCATATTATGTTTGCCGTCGGCATGCTCGGCGTATTGGCCGGTGACGGCTTTATGTTTGCGGCCGGCCGGATTTGGGGACAAAAAATCCTTAAATTCAAACCGATTGCGCGCGTGATGACGCCCAAACGCTATGCCCAAGTACAGGAAAAATTCGACAAATACGGCAACTGGGTTTTATTCGTCGCCCGTTTCCTGCCCGGCCTGCGTACCGCCGTTTTCGTGACCGCAGGCATCAGCCGCAAGGTTTCCTACCTGCGCTTTATCCTGATGGACGGTTTGGCCGCACTGATTTCCGTTCCGGTTTGGATTTATTTGGGCGAATACGGCGCACGCAATACCGACTGGCTGATGAAAAAAATGCACAGCCTGCAATCAGGTATCTTTATCGTACTGGGCATCGGCGCAGTCATTGTCGGTTGGATTTGGTGGAAAAAACACCGCCGCCATACCTTCTTCCGCGAGAAACTGCACGAAAAACGCGCGGCAAAAGCCAAAAAACAAACCAATCAATAAACCATTCCAGGCCGTCTGAAACACTTCTCCGCTTTCAGACGGCCTCAATCATTCATCAGAAACACCATGAAACAAAAAATCTTCGTCCTCTACACCGGCGGCACCATCGGAATGACCCAAAGCAGCGCCGGCCTGCGTCCCGATACCGCTCTCGTCGATAAAGCCCTCGCCCCCTTTTCAGACGGCCTTGATTTCGAATGGCACGTTTGCCAGCCGCTCATCGATTCTTCCGCAGTAACATTGCAAAACCAACGCGACTGGTTGGATCTTATTATCGCCAAACTGCCTGACTATGACGGCATTTTGGTGCTACACGGTACGGATACCATGGCATACACCGCCAACCTCTTCGCCCTTTCGCTGCAAGGCTTGGACAAACCCGTTATCCTGACCGGCTCGCAATGGCCTTACGATGCCGCCAACAGCGATGCGCCGCGCAACCTTGCTACCGCCGTTTTCGCCTTCTCGCTCAAACTCAAACAAGTGGCGATTGCCTTTGACGGCAAACTCTTCCCCGCCGTCGGCAGCAGCAAGGTCAGCACCGAGACCGCCGCAGGTTTTGACAACCTGCATTTTGGCGCACTCGCCGAATGGGAGGAGAACAAAGGTTGGTACAATATCCATATTGCCCCGACCCAACATTCAGACGGCCTCAAACCGCGTCTTCCCAATCCCGAAGCCAAAGTTTCCGTCCGCACGCTGATTCCCGGTTATGCCGCGCAAGAACTTTCAGACGATCTGCCCCATCTTTCCGCCCAAGCCCTGATTCTGCAAAGCTACGGCCACGGCAATGCACCGAGCAACGACGCATTTGTCCGATCTGTCCAAGCCTTTACGCAACAAGACAAGTTGCTGCTCAACATCAGCCAAGTGCCACAAGGTTGCGCCGCCGCCGTCTATGCCCAAGGCGATGCTTTGCGTCAGGCAGGTATCATCAACGGCGGCAAATGCAATCTCGAAACCGCCACTGCGCTGATGACCCTCGCCGTATCTCATGACTGGAATGCGGATAAGGTGCAACAAGAATTGCGACAATTAAATCTGCTGTAAACCGCCATTTAATATGACTTTCACCGATACCCACTGCCATCTTGCCGATCCCAAACTTGCCGACACGCTGCCTGCCGTGCTTGCCGAAGCGCAAGCCGCCGGCGTGGCGCGTTTCATCGTACCGGCTACGTCTCCCAAGGATTGGCACTCTGTTGCGCAGTTGGAAAGGCCGTCTGAAAACATCCATATTGCTTTGGGCATTCATCCGTGGTTTTCAGACGGCCTTAACGAGGCAGCATTCCAAGAGTTAGAGTCCGAATTAATCCAGCATCCGCAAGCATGGGTTGGCGAAATCGGTTTGGATTTTTATGGCAAAGAGCAAACCCAAGCGCAACGCGACACGCAAATCGACATCTTTATCCGCCAACTCATCCTCGCTCAAAACCTCAACCGCCGCGTCATCATCCATAATCTGAAAGCCACCGCCGCCATTGCCGCCGCCGTCAAAACCGCCGGTTTCACACGAGGCGGTATCGTTCACGCCTTCTCCGGCAGCGTAGAAGAAGCACGGATTTTGGTGAAACTCGGCTTCAAAATCGGCATAGGCTCGCTGTTGCTCAACCCGAATGCCAAAAAAGTCCGCGCTGCCTTACAAGCTTTAAACGACACGGATTTCGTTCTCGAAACCGACAGCCCTTTCATGCTCGGCCATGAAACCAATACCCCGGCCAACATCCGCCGTATCGCCGAAATTGCAGCCGAACTGCGTGGCATCTCGCTGTCGCAACTGGCTGAAATCACCGAGCAAAACGTGGATTCCCTGCTCCATACTTTCCCTTAATATGCCGACCTCAAGGCATCAAAAAGCCTCGCCCTGCCATTTCGTTTCCAAACCGACACACTCATCCCTCCCTACCCCATATTCATGAATAAAAAGCGATACAAGGCCGTCTGAAAAAATGTTTTTGGCACAAAATATCGTTCATTCCGTCATCTCGGCTTTTTAACACCGTATTTTCCCTTTGATTGATAAAAAGTATTACGCATATTATTGGGCAAACTTTTTATTTACGTTAAAATATGCTTTTTTTTGATAATAAGGCCGTCTGAAAAAGACGGAAACTAATTATGGCTGAACAACATACACACGCTTCCACCTGGAAGAGCAAAATCAATGCTCTCGGCCCGGGTATCATGATGGCTTCGGCGGCAGTCGGCGGCTCGCACCTGATTGCCTCCACGCAGGCAGGTGCGCTTTACGGCTGGCAGCTTGCGCTGATCATTATTCTGACCAACCTGTTCAAATACCCGTTTTTCCGCTTCAGCGCACATTACACGCTGGATACGGGCAAAAGCCTGATTGAGGGCTATGCCGAAAAAAGCCGCGTTTATTTGTGGGTATTTTTGATTTTATGTATTGCATCGGCAACGATTAATGCCGGTGCAGTCGCCATCGTTACCGCCGCCATCGTCAAAATGGCGATCCCATCGCTGACTTTCGATGCCGGCATGGTGTCCGTCATGATTATGGTTTCCTGCCTGCTAATTTTGGCAAGCGGCCGCTATAAAGCATTGGACAACGTTTCCAAAATCATCATCGTCAGCCTGACCATCGCCACCGTCGCCGCAGCAGCCGTGGCCATGTCTCGCGGCATGCAGATGAAACCCGACTTTATCGAGCCTACCCCGTGGACACTGGCAGGCTTGGGCTTCCTCATCGCGCTGATGGGCTGGATGCCTGCACCGATTGAAATTTCCGCCATCAACTCTTTGTGGGTTACCGAAAAACAACGCATCAACCCTTCCAGCTACCGCGACGGTATTTTCGACTTCAACGTCGGCTACATTACCAGCGCGATTTTGGCGGTCGTTTTTCTCGCCTTGGGTGCATATGTACAATACGGCAACGGCGAGGAAGTGCAAATGGCGGGCGGCAAATATGTTGGCCAACTGATTAATATGTACGCCGTTACCATCGGCGACTGGTCTCGTCCATTAGTGGCATTTATTGCTTTCGCCTGCATGTACGGCACCACCATTACCGTAGTGGACGGCTACGCCCGCGCGATTGCCGAACCGGTACGCCTGCTGCGCGGCAAAGAAAAAACTGGCAATGCCGAATTGTTTGCTTGGAACGTCTGGGTCGCAGGCTCAGGCTTGGCCGTAATTTTCTGGTTCAACAGCGCAATGGCCGAGCTGCTCAAATTCGCCATGATTACCGCTTTCGTTGCCGCCCCAGTGTTCGCTTGGTTGAACTACCGTCTCGTCAAAGGCGACAAACGCCACAAACTAACCATGGGCATGAACTTCCTCGCCATTATCGGTTTGATTTATTTGACTGGCTTTACCGTTTTATTCCTGCTGAACCAAACAGGCATCTTGGCTGCGCCTAAATAAGCACATATGAAAAAAGGCCGTCTGAAACTTCAAAACAGGTTTCAGACGGCCTTTCCAATCAATCATATCTTTTTGAATTTTCATTCAAACCCATTATAATAACGCCTTATTTTGCCGTTGCAGACCACTCGACGGCATCCGTATTTTGGAAAATTTATGAAGCCGTCTATTTTAGAAAAACTACAACAACTCAGCGACCGACTGGAAGAAGTCACGCACCTGCTCGGTCAGCCTGAAGCCACGTCCGACATGGACAACTACCGCAAACTCACACGCGAACACGCCGAATTGACGCCCGTGGTCGAAGTGTTCCAAAACTATCAGCTGGCGCAAAGCGACTTGGCGGATGCCGAAGAAATGCTGTCCGACCCCGAAATGAAAGACTTTGCCGCCGAAGAAATCGAAGCGGCAAAAGCCAAAATCGACACGCTCGATACCGAATTGCAAAAACTGCTGCTGCCCAAAGATGCCGACGACGACAAAAACATCTTCATCGAAGTGCGCGCCGGAACGGGCGGCGACGAAGCCGCGCTGTTTGCAGGCGACTTGCTGCGCATGTACAGCCGCTACGCCGAGCGCAACCGCTGGCAGGTCGAAATCGTTTCCGCCAACGAAAGCGAGTTGGGCGGCTATAAAGAAGTCATCGCCCGCATTGTCGGCTTGGGCGCGTACAGTCGTCTGAAATTCGAATCGGGCGGCCACCGCGTGCAACGCGTCCCCGCCACCGAAAGCCAAGGTCGTATCCATACTTCCGCCTGTACCGTTGCCGTCATGCCCGAAGCGGACGAACTCGAAGACATCGAACTGAACCCCGCCGACCTGCGCATCGACACCTTCCGCGCATCCGGCGCGGGTGGTCAGCACATCAACAAAACCGACTCCGCCGTCCGCATCACCCACCTGCCCACCGGCATGGTGGTCGAATGCCAAGACGGCCGCAGCCAACACGCCAACAAAGCGCAGGCGATGAAAGTCCTCGCCGCCCGCTTAAACGACGCGCAAAAACGCGAAGCCCAAGCCAAAGAAGCCGCCGAACGCAAATCCCTCATCGGCAGCGGCGACCGCAGCGAGCGCATCCGCACCTACAACTATCCCCAAGGCCGCGTGACCGACCACCGCATCAACCTTACCCTGCACAAGCTGGATTTTGTGATGGACGGTGATTTGGAAGAAATCACCAACGCCCTGATTGCCGAGCATCAAGCCGAGCTTTTGGCGGCAATGGGGGATTGATGGATTTAGTCCGTTACGTTTATACTTTTCAGACGGCCTGATGACATATGTCAACATGACCGTGTATATGTTATCCCAAAGTGATAAAATGCAGCACCAGCTGCGCCACAGCAACACCCTTCTACAATCACCGAATGAGAGGACACAAAATGGCAAAAATCCTGATCGCACCGGTATCTACCGGCCTGAGCGCCGATGCAGCGGCAAAAGCATTCGCAGCGGCATTGAATGCACAAGTTTTCCAAGCCGTTGACTCCACTACAGAAGCCCTGTTGGCTCAAGGCAAGAGCGACGACTGGTTTGACGCGCTTGTCGGTAAAGTTGCAGCATTGAACGCAGATAACCTTGTTATCGAAGGCATCACTCCTGATGCGGACAAATTGTTCTTGGCAGGCAAAAACGTCGAATTGGCGTTGTCTTTGGACGCAGGCGTTGTATTGGCGCTGAAATCCGACAATACCGACGCAGCTGCCCTCGCCCAACAATTAAACCTCACCAAACAGCTCTACACCAACTCCCCGGGCTTATTGGAAGGCTTTATCATTGACGGTGCAGCCGCTGCTTTAGGCGCACAAGTTGCCGAGCAAACCGGCCTGACTTTCTTCGGCTCCAGCGACAAACTGCAAGACGTATCCGCTTTGGCCAAACGCGAAGCCAAACGCCTGTCTCCAGCTCAATTCCGTTACAACCTGATCGATTTCGCACGCAAAGCCGATATGCGCATCGTTCTGCCTGAAGGCGCCGAACCGCGCACCGTCGCCGCCGCCGCTATCTGTCACGAAAAAGGCATTGCCCGTTGCGTACTGTTGGCTACCCGCGAAGAAGTTGAAGCCGTAGCGAAAGAGCGCGGCATTTCCCTGCCTGATTCTTTGGAAATCATCGATCCTGCTTCTTTGGTTGAGCAATACGTCGAGCCAATGTGCGAATTGCGCAAATCCAAAGGCCTGACTCCTGAAGATGCACGCAAACAGCTGCAAGACACCGTCGTACTCGGCACTATGATGATGGCTCAAAACGACGTAGACGGTTTGGTTTCCGGCGCAGTCCACACTACTGCCAACACCATCCGTCCTGCCCTGCAACTGATTAAAACCGCTCCGGGTGCAAGCCTCGTATCCAGCGTATTCTTCATGTTGCTGCCTAACCAAGTATTGGCATTTGCCGACTGCGCGGTTAATCCGAACCCAACACCGGAACAACTGGCCGACATCGCCATCCAATCTGCCGACAGCGCCAAAGCCTTCGGTATCGATCCAAAAGTAGCCATGATTTCCTACTCCACCATCAACTCAGGCAGCGGCCCTGATGTCGATGCTGTGATCGAAGCCACCAAACTGGCGAAAGAGAAACGCCCTGATTTGGCTATCGAAGGTCCGTTGCAATACGATGCAGCTACCGTTCCATCTATCGGCAAATCCAAAGCTCCGGGCAGCGCTGTTGCTGGTCAAGCAACCGTTTTGGTTTTCCCAGACCTCAATACCGGCAACTGTACTTACAAAGCCGTACAACGCAGCGCCAACGTCCTGAGCGTAGGCCCGTTGCTGCAAGGCTTGCGTAAACCGGTTAACGACTTGTCCCGCGGCGCATTGATTGAAGACATCGTCTTCACCATCGCCCTGACTGCCGTTCAAGCCAAACAAATGCAAGGCTGATTGACAAGCTGATGCTTTGAAATCAAAGGCCGTCTGAAACCGATGTTTCAGACGGCCTTTCGTATCTTTGCGCCAACTATATTATAATTCGCCATTATTTTCTGAAAGACTGCCCCAATGACTGCCTACCAGCAACAACTAGCCGACAAAAAGCAATATCTTCAGCAACTTTTCCAAGGACTGGATTTTCCAGAAATCGAAGTCTTTGAATCCCCGGAACAGCATTACAGAATGCGTGCCGAGTTCCGCATCTGGCATGAAGGCGGCGAAATGTTTTACGCCATGTTTGAGCGCGGGCAAAAGGCAAGCGGGGCAAGCCTGATCCGTTGTGACCAATTTCCTGCCGCGTCCGAATCCATCAATGCCTTGATGCCGAAATTGATTGAAGCTGCATCCAATCATCCCGAGCTGAAAAACCGCTGGTACGCCGTCGAATTTTTATCCACTTTAAGCGGCGAAATGCTGGTGACCATGATTTACCACAAGAAGCTGAACGAAGCATGGCAACAAGCCGCGCAAGAGCTGGCGCACAATTTGGGTATCCACATCATCGGCCGCAGCCGCGGACAAAAAATCGTATTGAGCCAAGATTTCGTAACCGAAGCATTAACAGTCAACGGTAAAACCTTCCGCTACCGTCAAATCGAAGGCAGCTTTACCCAACCTAATGCCCAAGTGTGCCAAAAAATGCTGACTTGGGCGTGTGATGCCGCACAAAACCTAGGCAAAGACCTGCTTGAGCTGTACTGCGGCAACGGCAATTTCACCCTACCGCTTTCGCAACATTTCAATCAAGTGTTGGCGACCGAAGTTTCCAAAACTTCCGTCAACGCCGCCCAATGGAATATTGAAGCCAACCAAATTACCAACCTCAAAATCGCCCGCCTATCAGCGGAAGAGTTTACCGAGGCCTACACGCAAAACCGTGAATTCCGCCGCCTGCAAGAACAAAGCATCGACTTGAAAAACTATGATTTTTCAACTATTTTCGTTGATCCTCCACGCGCCGGTGTCGATGATGAGACACTCAAATTGGTTGCCCGATTCGACAACGTTCTCTATATTTCCTGCAACCCTGAGACCCTGCGTGCCAACCTCGACACGCTCTGTCAAACCCATACCATAGAACGCGCCGCCCTGTTCGACCAATTCCCATTTACCCACCATATCGAAAGCGGCGTTTGGTTGAAGAAGAAATAAAACCATACAAAAAGGCCGTCTGAATGTTCAGACGGCCTTTAATTGACGGCATATTAAGCGATTTTCAAATCAATCCGCTTCCAAAACCACTTTCATGGCTTGGTTTTCGGCGGCGTGTTTGAATACATCGTAAGCTTTTTCCAATTCGCTGAATTTGAAACGGTGGGTCATCATTTTGGTGTAATCCACTGAGCTGCTGGAAATGGCTTTCATCAGCATTTCGGTGGTATTCGCGTTAACCAGGCCCGTTGTGATGGCAAGGTTTTTAATCCACAGTTTTTCCAGTTTGAAATCAACGGATTGACCATGCACACCAACCACAGCGATATGGCCGCCGGGTTTCACGATATCTTGGCACATATTCCAAGTTGCAGGGATACCGACCGCTTCGATGGCGCAATCTACGCCGTCTTCGCCGACGATAGCGGCAACTTGTTTGCTCACATCGCCGGAGGCAGGGTTGATGGTATGGGTTGCGCCCAATTCTTTCGCCAGTTTCAAGCGGTTTTCGTCCATATCGCAAACGATGATGGCGGCAGGACTATATAGTTGCGCGGTCAACAAGGCAGACATACCGACAGGGCCGGCACCGGCGATGAATACGGTATCGCCAGGTTTCACATCACCATATTGCACGCCGATTTCGTGGGCGGTCGGCAGGGCATCGCTCAACAGCAGGGCAACTTCTTCGTTGACGTTGTCAGGCAGCGGAACCAAGCTGTTGTCGGCATAAGGCGTACGGACGTATTCGGCCTGAGTACCGTCAATCATATAACCCAAGATCCAACCGCCATTGCGGCAGTGTGAATAAAGTTGGATTTTACAGTTGTCACAAGTACAACATTTGCTGACACATGAAATAATGACTTTATCACCGACTTTGATGTTTTTTACAGCATCGCCGACTTCTTCTACAATACCGATACCCTCATGGCCGAGAATACGACCGTCGGCAACTTCAGGGTTTTTACCCTTCCAAATACCCAAGTCAGTACCGCAAATCGTGGTTTTAACGATTTTGACGACTGCATCGGTCGGATCGATAATTTGAGGGCGAGGTTTTTCTTCAAAACGGATGTCGTTTGCGCCATGATAAACCATTGCTTTCATGTGAATCTCCTTGAGCAGTTAATAAACTTTAACAATACGGCGTAAATCCACGTTAACTATATTTATATACCCCTCTACCAGATAAGTCAATTCTGATTATTATTTCGTATGTTATAGTGTAACATACTGTTTTAAAAATAAATAATTAAAAAGTAAATATTAATGAACACACACACATCCTTTGCACAACGACTCATCGATTGGCAACGGCAGCATGGCCGTCACGACTTGCCTTGGCAGGTCAAAGACCCTTATTCCGTCTGGCTTTCAGAAATCATGCTCCAACAAACGCAGGTTGCTACCGTATTGGACTACTATCCGCGTTTCTTAGCCAAATTCCCAACCGTGCAATCGCTTGCCGCTGCGCCGCAAGACGAGGTTTTATCCTTGTGGGCAGGCTTGGGCTATTACAGCCGCGCGCGCAACCTGCACAAAGCATCGCAACAAGTCGTCGGACAATTCGGCGGTATCTTTCCATCCGAGCGCAAGGACTTGGAAACGCTCTGCGGCGTAGGCAGAAGTACAGCCGCTGCCATTTCTGCCTTCGCCTTCAACCGACGAGAAACCATCTTGGACGGAAACGTCAAACGCGTTCTCTGCCGCGTGTTCGCCCGCGACGGCAATCCGCAGGACAAAAAATTTGAAAACTCGCTCTGGTCGCTCGCCGAAAGCCTGCTGCCGTCTGAAAACGCCGATATGCCTGCCTACACGCAAGGCTTGATGGACTTGGGCGCAACCGTCTGCAAACGGACAAAACCTTTATGTCATCAATGCCCTATGGCAGACATTTGCGAAGCAAGAAAACAAAACCGCATTGACGAGCTGCCCCGTAAAAAAACTGCTCCCGAAGTGCAAACCCTACCGCTTTACTGGCTGATTATTCATAACACTGACGGCGCATTATTGCTTGAAAAACGCCCTGCCAAAGGCATTTGGGGCGGTCTGTATTGCGTACCCTGTTTTGAAAAATTAGACGATTTGTATGCTTACGCCGAACGCTTCGGCATTGTTTCAGACGGCCTCGAAGAACAAACCACGTTTACCCACCGCCTGACCCACCGCTTATTGATGATTACCCCTTTTCAGACGCAACAAAGGCCGTCTGAACATCTTTCAGACGGCCTTTGGGTATCATCGGAACATTTGGCGGATTATGGTTTGCCCAAACCTTTAATCAAATATTTGGCTAAAGGCTAAACCGCCCTATTCCACAATCTCTTTAAATACAACTTCTTTCCCGCCGCGAATCAGCACTGCAAACCCATCGCCAATCTGCCAACGCGAGCTTGGATTGGCGTACTCGACGCCCTGACTGCGCAAGCGGACTTGTACCAGTTTCTCAACCGTATTGCCTTCATGCAGCTCAACCATCATCGGGCTGTGGCTGTTGATATAAATTGCAGTAATCGTCCGACCTTGTGCGGATTGATAGCGGACAGAATACGTCTGCGCCTGTGCAATGACCGGTAACGGCGCATCAGGGCGCACGGCCTTATACGAGCCACACGCAGCGCACAAACTCAGGCACAAAGCGCAGATGATTTTGTTCAACATAGGCATAGATTAGTAATGGTGATGCGGAATCTCGCCATCAAGACGGTAATAAGTGCCGCAATATGGGCATTCAATCTCGCTGTTGGACCGAATCGGCAAGAACACGCGCGGATGGCCGTTCCATGTTTCATGATTAGGGCCGGAGCAATGCAGCGGCAAATCCTGCGGCTTGATGACTACAACGTTTTTTTCAGATTGTGTACTCATGGTTTGGTTCCTCACTATGTTTTCTTATCTTCCGATATTGTAAAGCAAAACGGCCGCTAGGTTCAGACTGAAAACATTATATAATCACTTTTTTCAGACGGCCTTTGATGATTATGACCACCCTGCTTAGCATTCAAGATTTCGATACTTCCGATTCCGCTTCATTTCTTTATACACTCAGCGCAGCCTATTTGGACCACACCGAACAGGCAGGCGACGAGGAAATGTCCGGTCTCAACGACGAACAGCATACATTGACCGCGCTCTGCTATCTCGACAGCCAAGTTCAAGAAGGCGGCTTTGTCCAGCTTATCGCGTCAGGATACGGAGAATACATCTTCTGCAACCCGGTTGCCGACAGCCTGCGCCGCTGGCGCATCAAACCGATACCGAAAATCTTAGACAAAGCCAAAGCCCTGTATGAAAAACACGGCGAAGCCATTGAAAAAATGGCAGACGAGCAAAGGGATTTCGATGAAATCCGCAAAGCTTTTCCCGATTTTGAAGAGCTTGACGGCGATTATTATGACGTTGCCGACGAAGACTTGGAAACTGCGGCAGCGTATGTTCAGGCAAATTGGGATAAATTTGCCAAACTGTCAGACTGAAACCTAAAACTTTGCCGGTTTGAATCATCTGTTCAAACCGGCAAAATCATTAATACGCCAAATTAACGTTTGTTTTTCTGATAAATCGGCATTACTTCAGGCAACATTTTGCGGATTGCATTGATACGCGCCTGATTGGTCGGGTGGGTCGACAAAATAGACAATGAGCTGCCGCCCTGTACTTTGTTCATTTTTTCCCACACGCTTACCGCAGCCTCAGGGTTGTAGCCTGCTTCAGCCATCAAACGCACACCGCCGGCATCCGCTTCGCTTTCCTGATGGCGTGAGAACGGTTTGGTTGCCAACAAATCTGCACCCAAGCCAACCAAATCGCCATCCACACCGGTTGAGCTGGCCAAAATCGAACCGCCCAAGCCGGTCAATACTTGTCCGCCTAAAGCTTTTTTGCTGTGTTCTAACAAAGCATGGGTCATTTCATGGCCGACAACGGCGGCAATTTCATCATCTGTCAGCTTCAATTTTTCTACGATACCGGTGTACACAGCCATTTTACCGCCCGGCATCGCCCAAGCGTTCATTTCATTGCTGCGGATAACGTTCATCTGCCAATTGAAAGGCACACCGGTTTTGTTGGCACGCTCAGCATGAGGACGCAGGCGCGCAAACACGCGTTGAACGCGTTGGGCAGTTGGCGATGAAACATCCAAGGCTTTTTGACCACGCGCTTTTTGAATGACTTGTGAGTAACTTTTAGCCGCGTCTTCATTTAAAGTCGCGGTATCGTAGCCAACCATATCCGCTACGGAAGTACAGCCGGTCAACGCCAAAATCACGCCCATGCCAGCCCAATATTTTTTATTCCATTTTTTCAACATGTTTTCTCTCTGTGTTTTAAAATTAATGTAACGACATTGTAACCAAATTTAATACATTTGACACAAAAGGCCGTCTGAACGGTTTCAGACGGCCTTTAAGCGTAATATTTAAGAACGGCGCTGCAACATCCAAGACTCAATCTTACGCGCATCATTTACGCGGGTTGTGGAAGACGGAGAGTTGAGCAATACGATGGTAATCGGCTGATTCTGTACATTGGCCTTAACCACCATAGAACGTCCAGCTTCACGGATATAGCCGGTTTTCTGCAATTCGATATTCCAGCTGCCCTCACGCACCAAGGCGTTGGAGTTTTTGTAGTTTTGGCGGCCGTTTGCCGTCAACACCGAGCCATAATTTGAAGTCGAATTTTTACGGATCAGCGGATATTTGCTGGCTGCTGCAACCATACGGTTCAAATCGCGTGCAGTGGAAACATTTTGGAAATTCAGACCGGTAGGCTCATAGAAACGGCTGCTGGTCATACCCAGGCTTTGCGCTTTGGCATTCATGGCCGCAACAAACGCGCTCATACCGCCCGGATAGGTACGACCCAACGCATGGGTAGCACGGTTTTCACTGCTCATCAGGCTCAAATGCAACAACTCGCCGCGCGTCAGCGTCGTGCCGATACTCAAGCGGCTGCCCGTACCTTTCAAACGGTCGATTTCAGCCTCGGTAATCGTGATAGGCTCGTTCATATCGAGATGTGCATCCAAAACCACCATTGCGCTCATCAATTTGGAAATAGAGGCAATCGGCATGACGCGGTCTGGATTTTTCTGATACAGCACTTCACCGGTTTTATTATTGAAAATCAAAGCAGATTGCGAAGAAAGCAGAGGACCGGCCAAAGCGGCCTGAGCTTCGACTTGGTCGGCATGGCTCAACGCAAAAGCTTCCATCGGGTCATTTTGAACTGGGAAATTTTGCTCCAAAAATTGTCCCAATACATCCATATCATCGGCAACGGCAGGCGCAGAAGCAAAGGCCAATGCCACACCTGTCCATACCATTCCTAAAGTTTTATAGAATTTCATATCTGCCAATTCAAAAAAATACATTTAATTCAACATTCTGTTAAATTTTTCGGCAATTGTAAAGCGAGTTGAGAAAACTTTGCGTTTGTTTGCGAGATATTCAAATCCCACGCCCTCATCTGTTTCTCAGACGATACGGCACAATGCCTGCTCTGATTTGAAAAAACACAAGATAGTCATTATACTTAGGCACCTTTGTCAGAGGCATTCCCTCAATCCGGCAATACGCCCGAAATATCTGTTTCCCCTTTACAACACAGCCTCCATACAACCATACGAAGAAATTATTATGTCTGAAGAAAAACGCACCTGTTCATTCTGCGGAAAGTCTGAAAACGACGTTAAAAATCTGATTGAAGGCGAACACGCCTTCATCTGCAACGAATGCGTAGAAACTTGCGGCCTGATGCTGCAAGACAACGAATCCGGCGAGATTGAAAACGAATTTGCCAAAGTAAAAGAAGAAAACGCCGAGAAAAAACTGCCTACCCCTGCCGAAATCGTTGCCAACCTCAACGACCACGTTATCGGCCAGGAACACGCAAAAAAAGCGTTGGCGGTATCGGTTTACAACCACTACAAACGCCTGCGCCATCCAAAAGCAGACGGCAAGGTTGAATTGTCCAAATCCAACATCCTGCTTATCGGTCCGACAGGCTCAGGTAAAACCCTGTTGGCGCAATCTTTGGCGCGCAAACTGGATGTCCCTTTTGTTATGGCAGATGCCACAACTTTGACCGAAGCCGGTTATGTCGGTGAAGACGTCGAACAAATCATCACCAAACTTTTGGGCAAATGTGATTTTGACGTTGAGAAAGCCCAGCGCGGCATCGTTTATATCGATGAAATCGATAAAATCTCACGCAAAAGCGACAATCCGTCCATCACGCGCGACGTATCCGGCGAAGGTGTGCAACAAGCCTTGCTGAAACTGATTGAAGGTACGGTGGCCAGCGTTCCTCCTCAAGGCGGCCGCAAACATCCGAACCAAGAATTCATCAATGTTGATACCACCAACATCCTCTTTATCTGCGGCGGCGCATTTGCCGGCTTGGAAAAAGTCATCCGCCAACGCACTGAAAAAGGCGGCATCGGCTTTGGTGCGGCGGTACACAGCAAAGATGAAAACGCCGATATTTCAGCCCTGTTTGAAACCGTCGAGCCTGAAGACTTGATTAAATTCGGTTTGATTCCCGAGCTGATCGGCCGTCTGCCCGTGATTGCCACATTGGCGGAATTGGACGAAGACGCTTTGGTCAATATCTTGACCGAACCGAAAAACGCCTTGGTCAAACAATATCAAACCTTGTTTGAAATGGAAGATGTTGGCCTTGAGTTTGAAGAAGACGCTTTGCGCAGCATCGCCAAACTGGCAATGGAACGCAAAACCGGTGCGCGCGGCCTGCGCTCTATCGTCGAACGCTGCCTCTTGGACACCATGTATGCCCTGCCTGATTTGAAAGACGTAGCCAAAGTCGTCATCAATAAAGAGGTCGTGGAAAAAGGCGAACAGCCAAAACTTTTCCGAAAAGACGGCAGCGAATACAAACAGTAAAACTGATTCTTTGAAAAAGACGTGTAACCGTATACGTCTTTTTTTGAATTAAACCATATTGCCGAACAATTCCATATACGAAACAAAGGCCGTCTGAAACATATTCAGACGGCCTTTGTCTTCAAGTTGCTCTACAGCCTGCTTTCATCCGGAGTATTGATGAGCGAGACTACCTTGAATTTTATGAAGCTTATTTTTTCACTTTTTTAGCAGCTTTTTTTGCAGGAGCGGCTTTAGCAGGAGCAGCTTTAGCAGCAGGCTCGGATGCGGCAGCTTCAGGAGCAACAGCCTCAGGCGCTGCTACTGGTTCAGAGGCAGCAGGCTCGGAAGCAGCTGATTCAGCGGTACGTTGATAGCCTTTGTCTTTCATGCAGGCATCAAACACAGCGCGGTCAGCATTTTCACCAGATGCCTGTTGGCATTGGGTCATTGCTTCTTCAACAGTGACGCGTGGCGCTGCCGCTTCTTCAGCAGGTTTGGAAGAAGAACAAGCTGCCAACATCAGGCTACCGGTTGCAAGAGCGATCAATAAAGTTTTCATAATTGTATATTCCTAAATTTTAATTTTATGGTTTACCGTTAAACGGGAGATACAGGCTGTCAAACAGCCCTGCACCTCAATATTGAGTACCCAATTCCAATTTAGTTTCATTTTAGCCTGTAAGTTTTTGATAAATTAATCCTATTGACGTTAAGACAAATGCTTAATCCTCAATAAACTCAAAACCTTGCCGATCAATTTATTTTTCTTCTCTTAGACTGTAAAAATATCAAAATCAGGCCAATCAAAGCTGTCGCCATCATTTGGGGAGTCCTTCGTTTTATGGCATAATGGACTACTTGACGGATTTTCGGTACCCTATTTTTTTCAAACCGCAGAATCGACACCATACTGCGGTTTGTCCATTTCAGAATCAGATTTTTTCAAACGGCCTTATTATGCAAAAGGCCGTCTGAACAGAAAGCCGCTATCATGAATCCTTTCTCTTCACTCGGTTTAGGCAGCGAATTGGTCTCTGCCCTGACCGATCAGGGTTATGAAAACCCGACGCCTATCCAGGCCGCAGCCATTCCTAAGGCTTTGGCCGGACACGACCTTTTAGCCGCAGCACAAACCGGCACAGGCAAAACCGCCGCCTTTATGCTGCCCAGCCTCGAACGCCTGAAACGCTACGCCACATCCAGCACTTCCCCGGCCATGCACCCCGTCCGCATGCTGGTATTGACCCCGACCCGCGAACTGGCTGATCAAATCGACCAAAACGTACAGGCATACATTAAAAACCTCCCTTTGCGCCACACCGTCCTCTTCGGCGGCGTCAATATGGACAAACAAACTGCCGACTTGCGCGCCGGTTGCGAAATCGTTGTTGCTACGGTTGGCCGACTGCTCGACCACGTCAAACAAAAAAACATCAATTTAAACAAAGTTGAAATCGTCGTACTCGACGAAGCCGACCGTATGCTGGATATGGGTTTCATCGACGATATCCGCAAAATCATGCAGATGTTGCCCAAACAGCGACAAACCCTGCTTTTCTCCGCCACTTTCTCACCGCCTATCCGCAAGCTTGCACAAGATTTTATGCACACGCCTGAAATGGTCGAGGTGGCCGCGCAAAACACCACCAACGCCAATGTCGAGCAACACATCATTGCCGTTGATGCACTCAAAAAACGCAACCTGCTCGAACGCCTGATTGTTGATTTGCATATGAATCAAGTCATTGTATTCTGCAAAACCAAACAAAGCGTCGATCAAGTTACCCGCGACCTCGTCCGCCGCAATATCGCCGCGCAATCCATCCACGGCGACAAATCCCAACAAAGCCGACTGGAAACCCTCAACGCCTTTAAAGAAGGTACATTACGCGTTTTGGTTGCCACCGATGTTGCTGCACGCGGCCTGGATATTGCTGAGTTGCCTTTCGTCATCAACTACGAGTTGCCGACCCAACCCGAAGACTACGTCCACCGCATCGGACGTACCGGCCGAGCAGGTGCTGACGGCGTTGCCATTTCCTTGATGGATAAAACCGAACAAAAAATGTTTGAAGCCATTAAAGAGCTGACCGGCAGCGATTTGAAAGTAGAACGCATCGAAGGCTTTGAGCCGCATTGGTGGGGCAACGGCAACCAAGATGAAGCTGAAACACACCAGAGTCAACACAACGACAGCCGCTCCCGCCGCGATGACAGAAACAAACGCAGCGAATATGCGAGCAATTCGGACAAAAACTCGAAAAAAACAGAAGACAAAAATGACCCGGGTATTGCCTGCGGCAAAATTGCCGGCAGAACACGCCGCAGCCGTCACGAGCGTCAGCCTTGCGCCCTACTCCAACCTGGTTTTGGCGTAAAATAAACAACGCTAATTAATCGGTTTTCTGATTATTTATCCTAACAAAGGCCGTCTGAAACTCATCTTTCAGACGGCCTTTTATTAAACTAAAAATAAAAAGGACGTGATGAACACGCCCTTTATTTTTCCGTTTCAGACGGCCTTTATTATTTAAGGCCGTCTGAAAATCGGTTTACCTTGTTACATTAAACATTTACTTTCTCGGCTACTTCGTTGTAGCTGTCGATTTCGTTGAAGTTCATGTAGCGGTAGATTTGATCGCCCTGCTCGTTGATGATACCGATATTAGCTTGGTATTCTTCAACGGTCGGGATTTTACCCAGTTTGGAGCAGATTGCTGCCAACTCAGCCGAGCCGAGGTAAACGAAGGTGTTTTTACCCAAGCGGTTCGGGAAGTTACGGGTGGAAGTGGACATGACAGTCGCGCCTTCGTGTACTTGGGCTTGGTTACCCATACACAGCGAACAGCCCGGCATTTCCATACGCGCACCTGCACGGCCGAGTACGCCGTAGTGGCCTTCGTCGGACAACTCTTTCGCGTCCATTTTGGTCGGCGGCGCCATCCACAGGCGGACGGGGATGTCGGACTTACCTTCCAAAAGTTTGGAGGCAGCGCGGAAGTGGCCGATGTTGGTCATACAAGAACCAATGAACACTTCGTCGATTTTGGTGCCGGAACGTTCGGACATGAAGCATACGTCGTCCGGGTCGTTCGGGCAGGCGATAATCGGCTCTTTGATGTCGTCCATGTTGATTTCAATCACGGCAGCGTATTCGGCATCTTTATCTGCTTCGAGCAGCTCAGGATTTGCCAACCATGCTTCCATGGCTTTGATACGGCGCTCCAAAGTGCGCGGATCTTGATAGCCGTCGGCAATCATGTTTTTCATCAACACAATGTTGGATTTCATGTACTCGATAATCGGCTCTTTATTGAGCTTCACAGTACAGCCTGCTGCGGAGCGTTCGGCAGATGCGTCAGTCAATTCAAAGGCTTGTTCCACTTTCAAATCAGGCAGGCCTTCGATTTCGAGGATGCGGCCGGAGAAGATGTTTTTCTTACCGGCTTTAGCAACGGTCAGCAGACCTTGTTTAATCGCGTACAACGGAATGGCGTTTACCAAATCGCGCAGGGTTACGCCCGGTTGCAGCTTGCCGCTGAAACGTACCAATACGGACTCAGGCATATCGAGCGGCATTACGCCGGTAGCTGCTGCGAAAGCAACCAAGCCGGAGCCGGCAGGGAAAGAAATACCGATAGGGAAACGGGTGTGGCTGTCGCCGCCGGTACCCACTGTATCAGGCAGCAGCAGACGGTTGAGCCATGAGTGAATCACGCCATCGCCTGGACGCAGGGATACGCCACCACGGGTAGAGATGAAAGCAGGCAATTCTTTATGTGTTCTCACATCAACAGGTTTTGGATAAGCGGCGGTGTGACAGAAAGACTGCATTACCATGTCGGCGGAGAAGCCCAAACAAGCCAAGTCTTTCAGCTCATCGCGGGTCATCGGGCCAGTAGTATCTTGCGAGCCGACAGTAGTCATGCGTGGTTCGCAGTAAGTACCCGGACGTACGCCTTGTCCTTCGGGCAGACCGCAGGCGCGACCGACCATTTTTTGTGCCAACGTGAAACCGGCTTTGCTTTCGGCAGGCGCTTGCGGCAGGCGGAATTCGGTGGAAGCAGGCAGTTTCAGGGCTTCGCGCGCTTTGGCGGTCAGACCGCGACCGATAATCAGGTTGATACGGCCACCGGCTTGCACTTCGTCCAGCAATACTTGGGATTTCAGGCTGAACTCAGCAACGGTTTCGCCGTTTTTCACGATTTTGCCTTCATAAGGCAGAATATCGACGACATCGCCCATTTTCAGTGCGGAAACATCGACTTCAATCGGCAGCGCGCCGGAGTCTTCTTGGGTATTGAAGAAAATCGGCGCGATTTTTCCGCCCAAGCAGACGCCGCCGAAGCGTTTGTTCGGTACGAACGGAATGTCTTCGCCGGTATGCCAAATCACAGAGTTGGTCGCGGATTTGCGTGAAGAACCGGTACCGACCACGTCGCCGACATAGGCAACGGGATGACCTTTGGCTTTGAGTTCTTCCAACAATTTAATCGGACCGACTTCGCCCTGTTTGTCGGGCGTGATGCCGTCGCGCGGGTTTTTCAGCATCGCCAGCGCGTGCAGCGGAATGTCGGGACGGCTCCACGCGTCAGGCGCGGGAGAGAGGTCGTCTGTATTGGTTTCGCCGTCGACTTTAAAGACGGTAACGGTGATTTTTTCGGGAACTTTGGCACGAGAAGTGAACCATTCGGCATCCGCCCAAGATTGCAAAACTTCTTGCGCGTATTTGTTGCCTTTTTCGGCTTTTTCTTGAACATCGTGGAAAGAGTCGAACATCAGCAGAGTGTGTTTCAAACCATTTGCAGCAATAGGCGCAAGTTTGTCGTTGTCTAAGAGTTCGATGAGTGCATGAATGTTGTAACCGCCGAGCATGGTACCCAACAGTTCGGTAGCGTACTCTGGGGAAATCAACGGGCTGGATGCGCTGCCTTCGGCAACGGCTGCCAAAAATGAGGCTTTAACTTTGGCGGCATCATCCACACCGGGTGGTACGCGGTGAGCCAACAGCTCAACCAAGAATTCACCTTCACCGGTAGGTGGATTTTTCAGCAGCTCAACCAAATCAGCAGTTTGCTGAGCAGTCAGAGGAAGGGCGGGAATACCAAGGGCAGCACGCTCGGCGGCGGCTTTACGATAGGCTTCTAACATCTCTTTGTTCCTTTTTCTGTTTTTTCTTCTGGGCAGTTGCAAATGATTTGCAGTTAAAGATTGTAAACAATCCTTTTAAGCATCATAGACCAGTTTTCAAAAAATGGGAACAGTTATGTTACTGAATGTAATAAATTTAAACTATTTTATTTAATGTATTAATAGTCCAATTTATCTCAAGCCGCTCTCTTCTACGCGTTTTAGCCAAACAAACGGGAAACTTCGGCTGATTTTTTACGGTACGGCAAGATGATTTCAACGCGAAACAGGCCGTCTGATTGGATGCTTCTGATTTTTGCATCGGTGTCATACATCAAAGTCAGGCGTTCTTTCAGATTGCGCAAGGCCATAGAATTGCCTTTATGCGGCTTGGTATTTTCATTAGGTTCCGTTCCGCACGGATTCTCGATACTGATGAAAATAGATGACTTTTCCAATTTTGTTAATACCGTAATTATCCCTGGACGGTGGGTGGATTCGACACCATGAAAGACGGCATTTTCCAAAAGCGGCTGCAGCAGCAGATGCGGCATTTCCGCATCGTCGGGCGCATGGTGTTGCCACATAACCTGTACGCGCATATGTCCCATGCGGATTTGCTCGATGGCAATATATTCCTGCGCCCACTCGATTTCCTGCCCTAAGGTACTGTTTTGACTACCGTCGCGTAATTGTGCGCGGAACAAGTTGGCCAAATTCTCCAGCAAAGTTTCCGCATCATACGGACGCAGACGGATTAAGCTGATGGCGGCATTCAGGCTGTTAAACAAGAAATGCGGACGGATACGCGCTGTCAACGCGCTCAATCTGGCTTCGGAAATGGAAGGTGCAAGGCTGTTGCGGCGGGCTGCTTCGATGTACATGAAACTGAAACAAAAAAAGGTCAGCAAGAAGAAGTGTTGAATCAGCGGCCAAATATCTGTCTTCAAAATCACTAAATCGACAAACAAGAAAATCAGCAGATTGGAGACGTAGGAAACCACAACACTGTACTGCGAGCGAAGCAGGGACGGCGCAAATGCCTGTAAGAAATAGACTTTAAGTAAAATTAAAAGGATGACGGGGCAAGCCCATGAAAAATGTTGGAAAATCTGTTCCGGATAAGGTACGCCCGATACCGTCATCAACGGAAAGATAAACAAACTGATTAATAAAACAATGAGCAGGCGCACCAAAGTTGCGGAATTGCGCAAATCCGGCACTGCGAAATTCTGGTTTATTTGACGTATAATAGACATGATTTCAACCGTTTTCTTTCATAATGTATAGACGGGTCTGCTATATTGAAGACGTAGACCCTGTTTTTTTATTTATATTTTAAGGATGCTGATATGAGCAAGGACAAAACCTGGTCAGGCCGTTTTAACGAACCTGTTTCCGAGCTGGTCAAAAAATATACCGGCTCGATTGATTTTGACAAACGACTGGCAGAATGGGACATCCAAGGCTCGCTGGCACACGCGCAAATGCTGACACAGTCGGGCGTTTTGAGCGAAGACGACCTCTCCGCCATCCGTCAGGGTATGGCCGAGATTATAGCAGAAATCAAGGAAGGAACGATTTCCTGGTCGCTGGATTTGGAAGATGTCCACATGAACATCGAACGCCGCCTCACCGACAAAATCGGCGACGCCGGCAAACGCCTGCACACCGGCCGCAGCCGCAACGACCAAGTCGCTACCGACATCCGTCTGTGGCTGCGCGATCAAATTACCGTTATCCAAAGCCTGATTCAAAACCTTCAGACGGCCTTAGTCGATTTGGCGGAACAAAATGCCGAAACCGTCATGCCCGGCTTTACCCACCTGCAAGTTGCCCAGCCGGTCAGCTTCGGGCATCACATGCTCGCCTACGTCGAAATGCTCGGCCGCGATTTCGAGCGCATGGCCGACTGCCGCAAACGCGTCAACCGTATGCCGCTCGGCGCCGCCGCACTGGCCGGCACCACCTACCCGATTCAGCGCGAAATCACCGCCGAGCTGTTGGGTTTCGAACAAATCTGCCAAAACTCGCTCGATGCCGTATCTGACCGCGATTTTGCCATTGAGTTCACCGCCGCCGCTTCCCTGATTATGGTTCACCTGAGCCGTCTTTCCGAAGAATTGATTTTGTGGATGAGTCCGCGTTTCGGCTTTATCGATATTGCCGACCGTTTCTGCACCGGCTCGTCCATCATGCCGCAGAAGAAAAATCCCGACGTGCCCGAACTCGTGCGCGGTAAATCCGGTCGCGTGATTGGCCACCTGATCGGCCTGGTTACCCTGATGAAATCGCAACCTTTGGCATACAACAAAGACAATCAGGAAGACAAAGAGCCTTTGTTTGACACTGCCGACACGCTTATCGACACCCTGCGCATTTACGCTGACATGATGCGCGGCGTGACCGTCAAACCCGACAATATGCGCGCCGCCGTCATGCAGGGTTTTGCAACGGCTACCGACTTGGCGGATTACTTGGTGAAAAAAGGCATGCCTTTCCGCGACAGCCACGAAGTTGTTGCCCAAGCCGTACGCCATGCCGATGAAGCTGGCGTTGATTTGAGCGAATTGCCGCTTGAAGTCCTGCAAGGATTCAGCGATTTGATTGCCGACGACGTTTACAGCGTGTTGACACCCGAAGGCAGCTTAAACGCGCGCAACCACTTGGGCGGTACTGCGCCTGAACAAGTCCGTTTCCAAGTCAAACGCTGGCGTGAATTGTTGGCTTAAACCCATCTAAACACATAATAAAAGGCCGTCTGAAAATTTTCAGACGGCCTTTTGATTACCCGTGTTACACTCAACCTCAAAATAAAAACAGATAAAACCTAAACTTACCTTCAAACGAGAAAACACGCCTCCTGACTTTGCCGCCGTCTTCATACAAAAGGAGCAAGGATGAAAAACATTATCTTAAAATTGATCATGATCTGCCTATGCTGCGGATGCTATGCCGTATTCGTTGCCTGGGAAAATGGTGGATTCAGCCAGCTCCATGATTTTCAAGCAATAGAGAACAACGGCATAAGCGTATACCTTCATCAAACCTCCCCCATAGCCATGCAGGCTGAAAAAAACGAGCTGTCGATTTTGCAAAACAACCAAAACAGCTTGGCCTCTTGCGTCGGCATTGAATCTTTATGCGAACAGGCCAAGCCAGGCATCTGGGTTGAACATGCCAAATTCTTACAGCATAAGGACACGGGCAAATTATTGGTACTTTCGCTGGACTATTTGGAAAACAATGACACCGCAAAAACCCTACACAACCGCTATACTGCATCGCTCCTCCCCCAAGCAGACAAAACGGAGGCGTGGCATTACGCCTGGCGTACATTTCTGAGCTCAATAATATTTCTAATGGGCATCAATTTACTGCCAATGATTGTTGCCCTATTTGAAGAAAAGACAAGCGCAGCATAAAAACATGCCGTCTGAAAACATTTTCAGACGGCATGTTTCATTATTAAAGCTTAACGCGGATGAACCATATCGGCAGGAACGACCAATTCGTCAAACTCCTCGCCTGTCAACAAGCCCAATTCGATGGCGGTTTCGCGCAACGATTTGTCGTTTTTGTAGGCGGTTTTGGCGACTTTGGCGGCATTTTCGTAACCAATTTTACGGTTTAATGCAGTAACCAGCATCAGGGAATGGTGTAGGAAATAGTCGATTTTTTCCGGTACGGGCTCGATGCCGACAGCGCAGTGTTCATTGAAGCTGTTGCACGCATCGCCCAACAGGCGGATGGATTGCAAGAGATTGTAGGCGATGACAGGCATATAGACGTTCAGCTCGAAATTGCCCGACGCGCCTGCCATGCCGATGGTGACATCGTTGCCGAACACTTGGCAGCACACCATAGTCATCGCTTCGCATTGGGTCGGGTTGACCTTACCCGGCATGATGGACGAACCCGGCTCATTTTCGGGGATTTTGATTTCGCCCAGACCGCAGCGTGGACCGCTTGCCAGCCAGCGGATATCGTTGGCGATTTTGTTCAGGCTTGCCGCCAGCGTTTTCAATGCGCCCGAAGCGGCAACGGCGGCATCGCGTCCGCCCAAGGCTTCAAATTTGTTCGGCGCGCTGACAAACGGCAAGCCGGACAATTCGGCGAGTTTGGCAGCGGCCTTTTCGGCATATTCGGGATGGCTGTTCAAACCCGTACCGACCGCCGTACCGCCCAAGGCAAGTTCATACAAGTCTTTAAGTGCATCGTTCAGACGGCCTAAACCGTGATCGAGCTGGGAAACGTAGCCGGAAAATTCTTGTCCCAAAGTCAACGGCGTCGCATCCTGCAAATGGGTGCGGCCGATTTTGACGATGGGGGCGAATTCTTTGGCTTTTTTGTCCAATGTATCGCGCAGGGCTTTTACCGCCGGAATAAGGTGGCGGTTGATTTCAATCGCGGCGGCAACGTGGATGGCGGTCGGGAACGCGTCGTTGGTCGATTGCGCGTGGTTCACATGGTCGTTGGGATGGACGGGCTGGTACGCTGCCAAACCCGTACCAGCGATTTCGTTGGCGCGGTTCGCCAGCACTTCGTTCATGTTCATATTGGACTGCGTGCCGGAGCCGGTCTGCCACACTACCAATGGGAACTGCCCGTCAAGCTTGCCGTTCAACACATCATCTGCCGCCTGCGTAATCAAATCTGCCTGTTCGGGCTTAATCCTGCCGAGGGAAACATTGGTGGCGGCTGCGGCTTTTTTTACCAGCGCCAAAGCATAAATCAACGGCTGCGGCAGGGTTTCTCCGCCGATTTTGAAATTGTTGCGGCTGCGCTGGGTCTGCGCGCCCCAATAGGCTTCGGACGGGACTTCGACATTGCCCATGGTGTCGTGTTCGGTACGGGTACTCATGCGTTTCTCCTACATTTAAACAGAAATAATAATGATTCGTAAATTTATTATACCCAGCAAAAGGCCGTCTGAAAAGAGAGGGGTTTTCAGACAGCCTTTTGCTTTATTACCCTGAAATATTAATAGTAGACAAAACCCGATTTCGGAGCAAATACAACCTGCACCGCCGCTCCCCTCTTCTAAAAATTCTCCTCCTTACCGATTTGTATTTTGCGCTAGGTGTTTATCGACAATAAATACCTTATCGTTTCTTTACTTTGTTTCTCTCCAAGAGCATAATGAATAAAAATGATTATCAGGAGATAGAGATGAAACGAAAACATTTGGTTTACCTGTTAATGAGCAGTTTTGCCGCTGCAAACGGTTTTGCCGAAACCTTGGCAGACCCTGATGAAATCCAGCCTGTCAAAACCTTCTCCCCTCCCAAACCGATTGCACCGACCGCCGCACAAGGCTATTTCCCCGAAAACCAATTCGACCGCACCGACCGCAGCGATTATTACTTTGTTACCGAAAACATAGACCAAGCCTTCCGCCCGCTGAAGGCAAACAGCGGCTTTTACGGCAAAAGCTTTTACAACTCCGTTACCGCGCAAGCACGCGGGGCAAAGGTGTACGGCGTAGCCAACCTCAATCACACCAAGGCCAACGGCTATAAAGACGGCGATGGCAACCAGACCGATTGGAAATACAGCCGTTTTAATCAAGCTTTGGTACTCGGTTTCGTGCCGTCTGAAAATCAGGAATACCGCCTCACCTACCTACACGACGACATCAACAACGACCGCCAGCCGCAGTTCATCAACGACGCATTGGATACCGAACGCCACATCGCCAAACTCAACGCGCGTTGGGGCAATGCCGATTTGAGCAATACGGTCAGCGCGGAAGCAGGCGTCATCAAACTCAAACGCCATGCCGACAATTACTCCCTGCGCCCAAACAACACGTCGCAGCAAGTGTTCGTAGAGCTTGACCGCAAAGTGTACGACTTCTCGCTCAAACATGACGCAGATTTCGGCAAATTCCACAACACGGCCGCCGTCAGCTACCGCAACGACAGCCAAAACGGCGAGCGCAACGCCCACACTCCCATGCGCGACTTCCTCAATGGCTACCGTTTCGCCGATGTACACCTCGACCGCTGGCGCATTGCCGATACCTTGTCTTACAAGTTTGACGACCGACACAAACTGGGCTTGGGCTTAAGCTACGAAATCAACGAAGCGGACGTTCGCAAAAATACGGCGCAACCCGCCCATCCGATGAACCGCAACTTTGCCTTCGCCTCATCGCAACAAATCTGGAAAACCCATTACGGCTACGACTTCAACGGCAAAGTGCGCCGCCATGCCTTCTCAGGCGAACTCAAATACGATTTCACGCCGTCTGAAACGCAAAAATACAGCGTTTCCCTCGCACATTTGGAACGCATCGGCGACAACACCGAACGCTTCAACTCACTTGCCGCCATCGTGCAAAACCGCATGAACGGCGCGCTGATGAACCAAAACCCAGCCGCCGCCATCGCAGGCAATCCCCTGCTGAAAACCGAAAAACACAACCGCATCAAGCTTACCGCAGACAGCCGCAACGACTACTACAACGGCTACATGAACTCGTTGGCAGGCGCAGGCTGGAACGTGGGCGGCACACTTGTGGCGGACAAAGTCAAAGACCTGATTATTTTTGACCGCGCACGCGGACAAAGCGGCACGGCTTCCAAAGGCGGCGGCATCATCACACGCAACGTGGACGCACGATTGTTTACCGCGCAGGCTTATGCACGTTACAACTTCAATCCGCATTGGGCGGCAGGCATCAAAGCTACCTACAACTACGGGCACAATGAAACCGACGGCAGACCGCTCTATCAAATCCGCCCGTTTGAAGCCGCCGTCCAAGCCGACTATAAAAACTACTTTGCCCACGGCAGCTACAACATCGGCGCCGCAACACGCTTTGTCGCCAAACAAACGCGCGGCGATTTTGACGCGGCAAGCGGTTTGGGTATAGACAAACGCGAAGCCGCCAAAGGCTTTACCGTTGCCGACGTGTACGCAGGCGTAAACATCAAAGACAAATACGGCTTACGCTTGGGCGTGAACAACGTGTTCAACAAAAAATACGCCGAACACATCAGCGGCGACCACGTCCTCGCCCTGTCGCCCAGCGTAGTGTATGCACCGGGCAGGACATATTGGTTGAGTTTGCATGCGGCGTTTTAAAATCAGGCCGTCTGAAAGAATGCCTACACTGGCTTATTAAGAATTAGGAGATAAAAAATGGATATGAAAAGACGCGATTTCTTAAAAATGACCGCCGCTCTGGCAGCGGCAGGCGTTTCGCCTTCATTGTTGGCTGCCGGTAAAGAACAATTTACCGTGTACGGCGCACCAGCAATGCCCAGCGTTACCATTGCTGTAGCGGCGTTGCAGGGTAAGCTGGCGAAGCAGGCGGACGTGTCGCTGAAAATCTGGCGTTCGCCCGACCAACTGCGCGCAGGCGTGGCAAGCGGACAATTTAAAGTAATGATGAGTCCGAGCAATGTCGGCGTGAACCTGCGCAACCAAGGGCAGAAAGTCGGCATGGTCAATATTTTGACTAACGGCATCACGCAGCTAATATGTAAAGGCAGTGCGATTGCCTCGCCGCAAGATTTGGTCGGCAAAAAAATCCTCGTGCCGTTTAAAAACGACATGCCCGACATCGTGCTGCAAGCCTTGCTGAAAAAACTGAAAATCGACGCGCACAAAGTCGGCATCACCTACACCGCCACGCCGCCCGAAGCGGTGGGGCTGTTTTTAAGCAAAGACTACCACGCTGCCATCCTGCCCGAACCGATGGCAACCGCCAGCATGCTCAAAGGCAAAACCATGGGCGTAAACGTCGTGCGCGGATTTGACTTGGTGAAAGCATGGGGACAGGCGTTTGACACCAAACCGCTGATTCCGATGGCAGGCATCATCGCCAACGAAGAATATTTCCACGCACACAAAGCGCAGTTCGACCTCTTCCATCAGGATTTGAAAAACGCGCTCAACTGGATACTGGCCAACCGCCAAAGCGCCGCGAAAATCGGCAAAAACTACCTTCCCGCCCCCGAACCCGCACTAGTCATGGGCTTGGACGGCGCACGGCTGACGGTAACCAAAGGCAGCGAAGTGAAGAACGAGATTTTGAAGTTTTACGAAATCCTGATGCAGTTCAACCCGAAACTCTTGGGAGGCAAGCTGCCGGATAATGGGTTCTTCTTGGCTTAAAAGGAGGAGAGGTCGTCTGAAAATAGTGAAGTAGCCATGAAATCTGACTTGTCATTTTCAGACGGCCTATAAGGACATTATCGGCAGCGCAGGTCGGATTCTTGAATCCGACATTTCGGCTAAACGGGGCTGTCGGATACGAGTATCCGATCTACTCTTTTCAGACGGCCTATCAGATAATAGTTAGAACAGTACACAAAGAGCCGTCATTCCCGCGCAGGTGGGAATCCAGTCTTTGATATTGCAGGAATGTTTTAAAATTGCGGCAACGTCAAACTTCTGGATTCCCGCCTGCGCGGGAATGACGGCGAGTGGTAACTGTAGGTTGAGTTGCCAAACCCGACAAAACCGTTGAATTGTCTGAAATGTTGGGTTATGACACAATCTACGCTTGCTGGGAAAAAGGGATTGGTTGGTAGGGTATGTAGCTGGGGTTGTGTTTGGAAGAAATAGAATTAATGATTAAAGATTAACTTTTTGAAATAATTTATGAGTTTTATAATGCTAAATTATGGGAAATTTCTATATCCACCTACTGTAAAAGTTATAGTTACTGATGAAAAAAATGTCACAAAGCCATTTTCTGATGATTATGAAATTAAATGTAGAATATTTGGTTATAGTTTAATTGATATTTTATTAGAAGAATCTGCAATAAAATTAAGTGAAAATGATGGGTCGGTAATTCTAAATAGAATTTTTACAGGCAATTCTCATGGTGATGCAACAAGACTTATGGGAAGTATTGCTGAGATATTGGTTACTAAATTTTGCAATGAGTATCAGGAAGTTAATAGGCGATTGGGTATGTATGCTAAAGGTGCGTCAAGATTAAATAATGATATGGATAATTTTATTGCTGTTGCGACAGGTGCTCAAAAAACACAGCAATTGTATCCTAATTGGTATAACCCTTCGGATACACAGCGAGATATTATATGGGTACGAAAAGATAATCTTGATAGTCAGCTTTTATGCGTAAAATCAAAAAGTTCCTTTGGAAAACCAGCAGGACTACAAATAAAAACTAGCCATAATTACCAATATGTACTGAATTCTATAGAAAGATATCATTATCCTGTTTTATATTTTGATTTAAACAATGATTGGTGGAAATTGGATAATGCTTTAAAAAATATTAACTTTACAGGGGTTCTAATCCAGCATGATGATATTACAAATGAAATAAAAAAAATATTACTGAATTATTTTGATGTAGTAGTCAAAATATTTTCTGGGGAGATTAGTTTGAAATATTTAATTGATATGTCTAAATATGAAGGAATGACTGATATTCTAAAAGGATTGGAATTAGCAGATCAAAATTATGATAAGAAAATTATTATCCCATAGGATATGCAACTGTAGGTTAGGTGGAACGCCGTATCCCAATCAAAACACCGAAATCCCAACCAAAGGTCGTCTGAAAACACTATTTTGGGCAATCAAGCTGTTTCGTTGGGTTACGGCGTTCCATCTAACCCAATCAACCATTTTTCAGACGACCTATCGTCCCCAAACTATCCCCATCAACCCACACTAATACCATGATTAAAACCGATAAAATCCGTAAACCTCAGCCTGCGCTGTTTTACATCATCGACTACCTTTGGAGCGGCTTTGCCGGTCTGGGCGTGGCGATGGTGGTGGTGGCGTTGTGGGCGTGGGGCAGTGCCGTGTTCGGTGAGTTTATGTTGCCTGCGCCGGTGGAGGTGTTTCAAAAGTCTTTGGATTTATTGAAACATTTTCAGGAAAACGAAATCGGGATTTCGCTGTGGCGGTCGGTGGTGGGCATTTCGGTCGCACTGGCGGCGGGATTGGCGGCGGGGCTGGTGGCGGGCAGTTTTAAGACGGCGATGGCGTTGCTCAAGCCTGTGATTACAATTTTGTTGGCGATGCCGCCGATTATTTGGGTGGTGATGGCGTTGTTTTGGTTCGGTTTCGGCAATCCTAGCGTGTTGTTTACCATCATTGTGTTGGTTGCGCCGCTGACGTTTGCGAGTGCGGCGGTCGGGATGGCGAGCGTGAACAGGCAGCATGAGGAATTGTTTGACGCTTATAAGTTAGGCCGTCTGAAAAAAATCCGTTATCTGTATATCCCGCATCTGACGGGCTATGTGATTTCCAGCATCGGCGTGGCGGTGGCGATGGGGGTGAAGGTGGTGATTATGGCGGAACTCTTGGGCGCGAGCGAAGGCGTGGGCGCGCGGATTGTAGACGCGAGGGCGATGCTGGAGACTTCGACGGTGATGGCTTATGTGGTGCTGGTTATCGTGTTTGTGTCGCTGTTTGAATACCTGATTACCAAGCCTTTGGAAATTTTGTTTATGCCGTGGAGAAGGTGATGCTCTGTCTTGAAAACGTGCGTTTTGAAATTCTCCGCGACCCCATCGTGCGCGATTTCAGTTTGAACCTGCAACATGGCGAAGTGAAAGCTTTGTTCGGGCCGAGCGGCTGTGGCAAGACGACGGTTTTGCGTTTGATTGCGGGCTTGGAAACGCCGAAATCGGGCACGATACGCAATACTTTCCGCAAAACGGGTTTTCTGTTTCAGGAAAACCGCCTGCCGGAAAACTTGACCGCGATGCAGAATATCGCTATTTTTATGGACAAACCCGATGAAGGCGAAATCATCGCGCTGGCGGCGAAAGTCGGGCTGACTGCGGGCGATTTGAACAAATATCCGACCGAATTGTCTGGCGGCATGGCGAAACGGGTAGCATTTTTGCGCCTGCTGCTGTGTGGTTGCGACCTTGCTTTGCTGGACGAGCCGTTTGTAGGTTTGGACCGCGATTTACGCGATATTTTGGTTGCCATGCTGGTGGAAAAAATCGAGCGGCAGGGCATGGCGTGTATGCTGGTAACGCACGACCGATTCGAAGCCGCGCGCCTGAGCCATGAAATCATGCTGCTTTCCACTAAGGGCATGAACGTGCAAAACGTGATAACCCTGCCCACGCCGTTGTCCGAACGCGATTCGGCTTTTGAAGAAACCGTGGTGGCAAGAGAGTTTCAGGGGATTCATTATTATGAGTGATAGGAATTTAAATTTCTGACAAACCTTGCGGTTCGTTGCCCTCTCCCTAACCCTCTCCCACGGGGAAAGGGGATCAGGTTTCTCAAAATCAGAGAGCCGTAGAATTGGGAATCAGATGTCAGGTAAACCTGAAAATGTTCAGGCTCGACAGCCCAATTCCCTCTCCCCGTGGGAGATGGCTAGGGAGAGGGTAAGCAAGCCGCAGGCTTGCCTCTTTAGCGAAAGATACGAATCTGTTATCCGAACGCGATTCGGTTTTTGAAAAAGCCGTGGTGCCAAGGGGGCAGGGGATTCATTATGAGGTGCTTTATGTTTTCGACTGTGATTACTGCTGCTGTTTTATATATTGCTACAGCAGTAGATTTGTTGGTAATACTATTAATATTTTTTGCTAGAGCAAATACTAGAAAAGAATATCGAGATATTTATATCGGACAATATTTAGGTTCTGTAATTTTAATATTAGTTAGTTTATTTCTAGCTTTTGTTTTGCATTATGTTCCGGAAAAATGGGTGTTGGGTTTATTAGGTTTAATACCGATTTACTTAGGTATTAAAGTTGCTATTTACGACGATTGTGAGGGCGAAAAAAGAGCTAAAAAAGAATTGGATGAAAAAGGGTTGTCAAAATTAGTCGGTATTGTTGCTTTGGTTACAGTTGCTAGTTGTGGTGCAGATAATATTGGACTTTTTGTTCCTTACTTTGTGACTTTAGATCTTGTCGACTTATTAGTTACTCTTCTTGTATTTTTAATATTGATTTTTGTTTTAGTATATACAGCACAAAGATTGGCTAATATTTCAGGTGTTGGTGAAATTATAGAGAAGTTTAGTCGTTGGATAATGGCTGTTATTTATATTGGTTTAGGGTTATTTATTATTATTGAAAATAATACAATTCGAACAATAATATCAATAATATGAATGATACGGGCATTTGAGTATCTGACAAACCTTGCGGTTCGTTGCCCTCTCCCTAACCCTCTCCCACGGGGAGAGGGTTAGGGAGAGGGCAAGCAAGCCGCGGGCTTGCCTCTTTGGCAAAAGATACAGCCCTGTCCGCCCAATAAATCCATATCCGAAAGCATCTTCATGCAGAATCAAGCCAAGCCATGAATAAATTTTTCACCCACCCTATGCGGCCGTTTTTCGTCGGCGCGGCGGTACTTGCCATACTCGGCGCGTTGGTCTTTTTCATCAGCCCCGGGGCCGTCATTTTGCACCGCCAAATCTTTTTAGAACTCATGCTGCCTGCGGCATACGGCGGCTTCCTGACTGCCGCCATGCTCGAATGGACGGGCTATCAAGGCCGTCTGAAACCTGTCGCCACTTTGATGGCGGCATTGTTGCTCGCCGCATCCACCATACTGCCGTTTGCGCCGCAAACCGCTTCGTTTTTCGTCGCCGCCTATTGGCTGGTGTTGCTGCTTTTCTGCGCTTGGCTGATTTGGCTCGACCGCAACACTGACAACTTTGCCCTCTTAATGCTGCTTGCCGCGTTTACCGTTTTTCAGACGGCCTATGCCGCAACTGGCGATTTAAACCTGTTGCGTGCGCAAGTGCATCTGAACATGGCGGCGGTGATGTTCGTATCCGTCCGCGTCAGCGTCCTCTTGGGTGCGGAAGCCCTCAAAGAATGCCGTCTGAAAGACCCCGTATTCATTCCCAACGTCGTCTATAAAAATATCGCCATCACCTTCCTACTCCTGCACGCCGCCGCCGAACTTTGGCTGCCCGCGCAAACCGCCGGTTTTACCGCGCTCGCCGTCGGCTTCATCCTGCTTGCCAAACTGCGTGAGCTTCACCATCACGAACTCCTGCGCAAACACTACGTCCGCACCTATTACCTGCTCCAGCTTTTTGCCGCCGCAGGCTATCTGTGGGCGGGCGCGGCGAAACTACAAAACCTGCCTTCCTCCGCTCCCCTGCACCTGATTACCATCGGCGGCATGATGGGCGGCGTGATGATGGTGTGGCTGACCGCCGGACTGTGGCACAGCGGCTTTACCAAACTCGACTACCCCAAACTCTGCCGCATTGCCGTTCCCCTGCTCTTTATGGCCGCCGTCTCGCGCGCTTTCTTGATGAACGTGAACCCGATATTCTTCATCACCGTCCCTGCGATTCTGACCATCGTCGTGTTCGTACTGTATCTTTTCACATTTATACCGATATTTCGGGAAAATGCGTTTACGGATGATCCGGAATAAAACAAAAGGCCGTCTGAAAGTTTCAGACGGCCTTGGTATTTAACTAAATGCTTTATTTGTTGGCGTTCAAATAAAGATTAATCAGACGTGTAGTCGAGCTGTCGTGTTTTTGCACTTCAGTCTCGCCGTTCAATTCGGCAAGAATGGTTTTGGCCAATTGTTTGCCGAGCTCTACGCCCCATTGGTCAAAGCTGTTGATGCCCCAAATAATGCCTTGGACGAAGGTTTTGTGTTCGTACATGGCAATCAGGCTGCCCATATTGCGCGGGTTGATTTTGTCCATGAGGATGAGGTTGGTCGGGCGGTTACCTGAGAAGGTTTTGTGCGGAACCAGCTCTTCGATGCGCTCTGCTTCCATACCTTGGGCTTTAAGTTCGGCGCGGACTTCGTCTGGGGTTTTGCCGCGCATAAAGGCTTCGGCTTGGGCAAAAACGTTGGCCAACAGGATTTCGTGATGGCCTTGCAAATTGCTGCGTTTTTCAAGCGAGGCAATCAGGTCAATCGGCGTGATGTGTGTACCTTGGTGCAGCAGTTGGAAGAAGGCGTGCTGGCCGTTGATACCGGTTTCGCCCCAAATAATCGGGGAAGTTTCGTAACCGACCGGTTTACCGTCAAGGGTAACTTGTTTGCCGTTGCTCTCCATATCGAGCTGCTGGATGAATTTAGGCAGACGGTGGAGATGTTGGTCGTAAGGTGCGATAACGTGGCTGCCGCCGCCGTAGTAGTTGATGTACCAGATGCCGATAAGGGCGAGGATGACGGGCATGTTGCGCTCTAGCGGCGTGTTGATGAAGTGTTGGTCCATCAGGTGCGCGCCGTTGAGCATTTCGATGAAGTTCTCTTCGCCGAGATACAGCATAATCGGCAGGCCGATGGCTGACCAGAGGCTGTAACGGCCGCCGACCCAGTCCCAAAATTCAAACATATTGGCGGTATCGATACCGAATTCGGCAACGGCTTTTTGGTTGGTCGATACGGCAACGAAGTGTTTGGCCACCGCGCTTTCATCGCCTGCATGATCCAAGAACCATTTACGCGCGGTCAGGGCGTTGGTCAGGGTTTCTTGGGTGGTGAAGGTTTTGGAGGCGATGATGAAGAGGGTGGTCTCGGGGTGGACCTTGGACAATACGTCGCGCAGTTGGGAGCCGTCCACATTGGAGACGAAGTGCATGTTCAAACGCGGATGGCCGAATTGTTTGAGCGCGGTACACATCATCAGCGGACCGAGGTCGGAGCCGCCGATACCGATGTTGACAACGTCGGTGATAACTTGGTTGGTATAGCCCAACCAGCTGCCGCTGCGGACTTCGTGTGCAAATTCGCCCATGCGTTGCAGGACATGGTTGACTTTAGGCATCACATCTTCGCCGTCCACGACGATGGGGGCGTTGGTGCGGTTACGCAGGGCAACGTGGAGTACGGCGCGGTTTTCCGTCGTATTGATTTTTTCACCGTGGAACATTTGTTGCATCCGTTCCGGTACGCCTGCTTCACGCGCCAGCTCGAACAACAGTGCCATGGTTTCGTCGTTGATGCGGTTTTTGGAATAATCCAAAGTCAGGCCGCCGACTTGCAGCCAGTAACGCTCGGCACGTTCGGGATCTTGATCGAACATTTCGCGCATATGTTGTTCTTTGGTTTCGTCAAAATGTATCCATAATTTTGACCAAGCCGGTAAATCGTGAAGGTGTTTCATCGGATGCTCTCCTGGATAATGGACAGTTTTGTTGAGAAAACGGCCGTGAGGTCGTCTGAAACGGGAACGGGGTGGTTTCCGTTTTTTGAGGTTTCAGACGGCCTGGATATGAGGCGAGGCCGTCTGAAAATGTCAGTGAAGAATCAATCTTTATCGTATTCGATGTGTTTGTTGTGTATGCTTTTTTTACTTTTTTGCAGTTGCGTGCTGGCGGTATCGCCCAAGCGTAAGGCCAAGCCGATGGCAAGAATGTCGATAACGGCCAATTGCAGAAGACGGGACACCATAGGCGTATAAAGCTCGGCATTTTCTTGAGTGGCAATGCTCAATACGCAGTCGGCCATTTGGGCCAACGGCGAATCATTGCGGGTCAGCGCGATAACGGATGCGCCGTTTTCTTTGGCGATACTGGCCGCGTCCAGCAATTCGATAGACGAGCCGGTATTGGAAATCGCCACCAGCACATCCTGCTCGGTCAATACGGAAGCCGCCATCAACTGGGTATGCGTATCGACATAAGCAACAGTGGACATGCCGAAGCGGAAAAATTTGTGTTGCGCGTCTTGGGCTACGATGCCGGAGTTGCCGACACCATAAAACTCAACGCGTCGCGCGTGCATCAGAATGGCAATCGCATTTTCCAGCTCGGATTCTTTCAGAAAGCGGCGCTCGCCCAAGAGGGAGGCTGCGGCATTGCCCAATACTTTTTCGACCACGCTGCCCATGTTGTCATCGGCGTTTAATTCTTCATGAACGTAAGGCATGCCTTCGTGGCCGATGCTGGCAGACAAAGCAAGTTTGAATTCAGGCAAGCCTTTGTAACCCAGGCTGCGGCAGAAACGGATTACTGTCGGCTGACTGACGGACGCACGCTCGGCGATTTCCGCCACAGCGGCATGAACGAACCATTTCGGCTCGGCCAGCGCAGATTCGGCAACTTTGCGTTCTGCGCCGGAGAGGTTGGACAATGATTCGCTGATTTTGCTTAACATATACTCTACCCTTTGATTTTTTGACGTTCGGGACAAGGGTTTTCTCCACCTCTGCCCTGCACCGCCGTTTGTGTGTTTAAACGTTATTTAAATGATTGTCTAATGCCGCCGCTGCGCCGACGATGCCCGGAAACTCGCTCAATACGACATACACGGGAATAGCGGCAAGATAAGCCTCAAAGCGGCCTTTATTTTCAAAGCGGCTGCGGAACGGGGACGTTTTAAAGTAATCCAACACGCGCGGGATAATGCCGCCGCACAAATACACGCCGCCGCGCGCACCCAATGACAAAGCCAAATTGGAAGCAACCGTACCCAGCATGGCGCAGAAAATATCCAAAGTCTGACGGCAAAGCGGAGAAGTCCCGCTCAATGCCTTATCGGTAATTTCAGACGGCTTCAGACGATATTGCTTGATGTTGTCGCGTTTGGCCAATGCTTCGTAAATCAGGCTCAAACCTGCGCCGCTCAAGAAACGCTCGGCGGAAACATGACCGTATTTGTTTTTAGCGTATTGCCAAATCAATACTTCCATATCGTCAAACGGCGGAAAACTGGTATGGCCCCCCTCGCCTGACAAAGCCACCCAGCCTGCGGCGCTGTGCACCAAACCGCTGACACCCAAACCTGTACCCGGGCCGATAACGGCTTTAGGCGCAAATTCGATGGGCTTTTGCCCACCGATTTGTACCAGGTCTTTCTTTTCGGTTTTGGTCACTGCCAAAGCTTGGGCGGTAAAGTCGTTCAACAGAATCAAGGTTTCCAAACCCAAAGCCTGACGGGTGGTCTCGATGGAAAACGCCCAGTGGTGGTTGGTCATTTGCACCCAGTCGCCCAAAATCGGATTGGCAATCGCAAAGGCGGCGTGCAAAACTTTCGGGCTGCCTGCGCGTTCCAAATAAGTTTTAGCGGCATCAACGACGGTATCGTAATCTTTGCATGGCAAAACTTCAGCCTTCTCAATCACTTGCGGGGCAGTTTCAAGCGCAAAACGGGCATTCGTACCGCCGATGTCGGCGACCAGGCGGGGATAAGCTTCAGTGTGCATAGTAGACATGGCAGTTAATTCCTTGATGATTGAGAATTAGGCTGGTCGGATATTCGGTATCGGCTCTTGCGGCAGCTTTATCAAATACTGCTTTTTTCTCTGCGCCTTGAATGGCCAAAAACACATTCGGTGTTTTGGCAATCGCACCCAAAGTCATGCTTACGCGCTCATGCGGCGCGGTAACCGGCGTAGTATGAATCAATGTCGGGTCATCGGCTTCATTGATTGCAGCCTGTAATTGAGGCGCTTGAGGGAACAACGACGCCGTATGCCCGTCTGAACCCATGCCCAACACCAGCACGTCAGGTTGTTTGTAATGTTTCAATGCGTAAGCAACGACAACTCCAGGTTGTAATTCAGTTTCAGATTTTCCGTCTTCAACAACCGGAATCCATGTGGCAACGGCCGCATTATTTTTGAGCAGATATTCGCGCACCAGGCCCGTATTGCTGTCGGCATGCGTGGTCGGGACAATACGCTCGTCCACCAAAGTAATGCCGATGTTTTGCCAATTTAAATCTTTTTGCGACAAAGCCTCGAAAAACGCAATCGGCGAGCGACCGCCGGAAACGGCCAAAACCGCATGGCCTTTCTCATTCAATGTGGTTTGCAGTGCGGTGGCAACGGCATCGGCCAAAGCTTGCGCGGCAGTTGCAGCGTTTTCTTGTTCGTGCCAAACAAACATGTTTCGTCCTTTCATGGTTTCAGACGGCCTTTTGTTAGAAAACAAGGCCGTCTGAAAGAAATATTATTGCTCTTCGTGCCACTTGTTGCCGTCGCGCGCCAACAGCGCGCGCGCGGCTTCAGGACCCCAAGAATGGGCTTCGTAAGCATGCGGAGGCGTTGTATTGTTCGCCCAGTTTTCCAAAATCGGCATCACATATTCCCAAGCGGCTTCGAGTTCGTCGCGGCGGTTGAACAAAGCGAGTTTGCCGTTAATCACATCCAGCAACAGACGCTCATAAGCTTCAGCGCGGCGGCCTTCTACGGCTTTGCCCAAATCCACGCCCAAAGACGTTACTTCCACTTTATTGCCTGCACCCGGGGTTTTCACTTGCGTGTAAAGGCGGACGGATTCGGTCGGTTGTAGTTCAATAACCAAACGATTCGGCGCAGGTTGGCTGTTGTCAAAAATATGGTTTTGCAGCGGACGGAAGTTCAACACGATTTCCGCTACTTTGCCTGCCATGCGTTTGCCGGTACGCAGGTAGAAAGGTACGCCTTTCCAACGTTCGTTTTCGATTTCGGCTTTAATGGCGACATAGGTTTCAGTGAAACTGTCTTTCGGTACATCGACTTCTTCCAGATAGCCGTTCATGCCGTTTGACGCAACATATTGGCCGCGAATAACATTTTCATTGACGGATTCGATGGTCAGCGGTTTCAAAGCCTTGATGACTTTCACTTTTTCATCACGCACGGCATCGGCATCCAAGCTGGCGGGCGCTTCCATGGCGGTCATACAAAGCATTTGCATCAAGTGGTTTTGCACCATATCGCGCAATGCGCCGGTAATGTCGTAGAACTCGCCGCGCTCTTCCACGCCCAACTGCTCGGCAATGGTCAGCTGTACGCTTTCAATGTATTTGTTGTTCCACAAAGGCTCGAACATCACATTGGCAAAACGCAGGGCCAGCAGGTTTTGCAGGCTTTCTTTACCCAAATAATGGTCGATGCGGTAGATTTGTTCTTCTTTGAAATAACGGGCCACATCTGTATTGATTTGTTGGGAAGAGGCCAGGTCTGTACCCAGCGGTTTTTCCAAAACCACGCGCACGTTATCGGCATTCAAACCGATTTCGGCAAGGTTTTCACAGGCTTGCGCAAAAAATTTCGGCGCAGTTGAGAGGTAGATCACGACATTTTCAGTATTCTTGCGCGCTTTTACCAAGTCGCCCAAAGCAATAAAGTCGTCTTTCTTTGTCACATCGACTTTCAAATACTCGAGACGTTGGATAAACGATGCCCACGCTTCTTCTGAGAAGTTTTGTTTGACATGGATTTTAGAGTTCGTTTCCACTTTGGCCAAAAAGCCGGCGGTATCCAATTCGCTGCGGCTTACGCCCAAAATACGACCTTCGGGATGAAGCAAACCGGCTACATGCGCCTGATACAGGCAAGGCAAAAGTTTACGCATTGCCAAATCGCCGGTCGCGCCAAACAACACCAAATCAAAATTTGTCTGTGTACTCATTGTTTCATCTCTCGTTGAGGAAGCTTGCTTCAAAACTTTTGGACTGTCGTCATCTATAAAAATCGATTAGAATCAAAAGCCTTTAAGCAATAAGCAGTAAAAAACCAATCGCCTGCACCAAAATTTCAAACAAGCGGGCTAATGAGTAGTAATACTACACATGGCTACACATTTTGTCTATTCTCATTTTTACAAATTGTTTGATTTAACATAAAAGTTTGATGACTTTTACAGCCCATCGTTTTACGAATTGACCATACCTCGATTTAAATCAAATTTCTTACATTTAGCAAATTATTTTGTAACAAAATTACAGATTTTGTACTATAATATGCGAACGCTTCGAAGAGAAATCTTCAAATATTCAGACGGCCCTTATTATTCATTCCCACAGCTCAAGGCCGTCTGAAACATACCCAATACAAAAATCAGAAACGCGCAAACAAAATCCCTATCATATCGTTTAGCCAGGAGACCGCACATGAACCCCACTCCTATTCACCCGAAACTCGCCGAAATTACCGAGCGCATCATCGAGCGCAGCCGCCCGACGCGTGAAAAGTATCTGGCGAAAATCCGCAGCGCCAAACAGATGGGACGCTTAGAGCGCAACCAGCTCGGCTGCAGCAACTTGGCACACGGCTACGCCTCCATGCCTAAGAGCATCAAAATCGAAATGCTTCAGGAAACCGTCCCCAACTTAGGCATCATCACTGCCTATAACGACATGGTTTCCGCACACCAGCCGTTTAAAGACTTCCCCGACCAAATTAAAGACGAAGCACAAAAAAACGGCGCGACCGCCCAAGTCGCCGGCGGCACGCCCGCCATGTGCGACGGCATCACGCAAGGCTACGCAGGCATGGAATTGTCGCTGTTTTCCCGCGACGTGATTGCCATGAGTACCGCCATCGGTCTGTCGCACCAAATGTTTGACGGCGGCCTGTTTATGGGCGTATGTGACAAAATCGTACCGGGTTTGATGATTGGTGCGTTGTCGTTTGGCCATATCCCAGGCATCTTCGTCCCTGCAGGCCCGATGTCCAGCGGTATCGGCAATAAAGAAAAAGCCCGTACCCGCCAACTTTTTGCCGAAGGCAAAGTCGGCCGCGACGCCTTGCTTGAAAGCGAAATGGGCTCTTACCACAGCCCAGGTACTTGTACCTTCTACGGTACCGCCAACTCCAACCAGATGATGATGGAAATGATGGGCGTGCACCTGCCTGCTGCCGCCTTTGTCCACCCATATACCGACCTGCGCGAAGCCCTGACCCGCTACGCTGCCGGACACCTCGCACGCGGCATTAAAAACGGCACCATCAAACCATTGGGCGAAATGTTGACCGAAAAATCCTTCATCAACGCCCTGATCGGCCTGATGGCAACCGGCGGCTCGACTAACCACACCATGCACCTCGTCGCCATGGCGCGTGCCGCAGGCGTGATTTTGAACTGGGACGACTTCGACGAAATTTCTTCCATCATCCCATTGCTAATCCGCGTGTATCCAAACGGCAAAGCCGACGTGAACCACTTTACCGCGGCAGGCGGCCTGCCTTTCGTTATCCGCGAATTGCTGGACGCAGGCTTATTGCACGACGATGTCGATACCGTCGTCGGACACGGTATGCGCCACTACACTAAAGAGCCTTTCCTCATCGACGGCAAACTCGAATGGCGCGAAGCCCCTGAAACCAGCGGCAATGAAGACATCCTGCGCAAAGCCGATAACCCGTTCTCCCCAGACGGCGGTCTGCGCCTGATGAAAGGCAACATCGGACGCGGCGTGATTAAAGTGTCCGCCGTGCGCGAAGGCTGCCGTATTATCGAAGCGCCTGCCATCGTGTTCAACGACCAACGCGAAGTTTTGGCTGCGTTCGAGCGTGGCGAGTTGGAACGCGATTTCGTCTGCGTCGTCCGCTACCAAGGCCCGCGCGCCAACGGTATGCCCGAATTGCACAAACTGACCCCACCTTTGGGCATCCTGCAAGACCGCGGCTTCAAAGTGGCGCTGCTGACCGACGGTCGTATGTCCGGCGCATCCGGCAAAGTTCCAGCTTCCATCCACATGACCCCCGAAGCCCTGATGGGTGGCAACATCGCTAAAATCCGTACCGGCGACCTGATCCGCTTTGACTCCGTTAGCGGCGAACTCAACGTCCTGATTAACGAAGCCGAATGGAACGCCCGCGAAGTCGAGCGCATCGACTTGAGCGCCAACCAACAAGGCTGCGGCCGCGAACTCTTCGCCAACTTCCGCAGCATGACCAGCAGCGCAGAAACCGGTGCCATGAGCTTCGGCGGCGAATTTGCCTAAACCCTTTTCAGACGGCCTCTTAAAACAAACAGGCCGTCTGAAACCATGTTAACGACCCTATTACGATACAGTCCCCAACGGAGACCTAAAATGTCTAAACTGACCCCTCGTGAAATTCTGACTGCCGGCGCAGTTGTGCCGGTAATGGCGATTGACGACTTGAGTACTGCCGTCGATTTATCCCATGCCCTTGTCGAAGGTGGCATTCCCACCCTCGAAATCACCCTGCGCACCCCTGTCGGCCTCGACGCCATCCGTCTGATTGCCAAAGAAGTGCCCAACGCCATCGTCGGCGCGGGTACGGTAACCAATCCCGAGCAGCTCAAAGCCGTCGAAGACGCAGGCGCGGTTTTCGCTATCAGCCCGGGTTTGCACGAATCCCTCGCCAAAGCCAGCCACAACAGCGGCATCCCCCTGATTCCCGGCGTTGCCACTCCGGGCGAAGTCCAACTGGCTTTGGAACACGGCATCGATACACTCAAACTCTTCCCTGCCGAAGTCGTCGGTGGCAAAGCCATGCTCAAGGCCCTGTACGGCCCTTACGCCGACGTGCGCTTCTGCCCGACCGGCGGCATCAGCCTGGCAACTGCTCCCGAATACTTGGCACTGCCTAATGTCTTGTGCGTCGGCGGCTCATGGCTGACTCCGAAAGAAGCCATCAAAAACAAAGACTGGGATACCATCACCCGTCTGGCTCGCGAAGCTGCCGCTTTGAAACCAAAAGCCTAATCAGGTTATAGGTTAAAAAAGAAAAGGCCGTCTGAATATGATTTCAGACGGCCTTTTTATATCAATTAAGCCAACACTTTCCGTGCCGCTTCCACACCCCAATACAAAGCCTCTTCAAATACCGAATAGCTGCTTAAATCACTGTGTGCAAACAATAATCCAGCATTTCGGTTTCTGATTTTTAATAAAGCCTCATCGCTTAAATAGCCGGGCTTCGGCACGCTCATGCCATGCCCGCGAACGGTAATGTCAACATGGGAAACGTGCCGCCAAAAGCCTTCGCCGTAAGCGGTAAGCAGATCTTGGGCGGCAAGCTGGAGCAACTCTTCGTCACTTGCTTCAAGTAGCTGGCGGCGGACGGCTTGTGGCGTATCGTGGTTGAGCGCGGCGTAGGCGGTAAAAATCGTGCGTTCAGGACGGGCAACCCGAATAAACTGGTTGGTCGCAACAACATAGCCTAGCCCTTGGCTGCCGTAAACCACGTTGTCCCACGCAAGTTCGCTGTTGTTTTTTTCTTTCGGAAAACTGTGCAGTTCAAAATTAGAAACCAGCCATGGCGCGTATTCGGGGATGTCCAGACCAAATTGTTCAGAAGATTCAATAATGCGGGCGGCAACCATCAGCGGCATGGCGGAGATAACGTGTTGCGCGGTGACGGCAACGGTTTCCTCTTTTGCATTATCACGCAGCCACACTTCAATCCGGCCGTCTGAAAGCGGTTTGACTTTGACGGCAGAAGCATTAACCGAAGCAGGTTTCTCCAAACGGATACGGTTTTCAGACGGCCATTGCCAGCCTTCCTGCAAACCGGCATGACGGCGCAGGTTTGCAGAAAGATGTGCCAAACCTTCGGGCCAGGTAAGGACGGTTTCCGCGCTGTTGCGGGCGGCAAAATAATGCAGTCCGGCAAAGGCAGACACTTGCCCGATACCTTGTCCATAATCGTCGCGGCAACAATAATCGAGATACCATAAAAGCTCGGGCGAGTGGTAACCTTCTTGCTCAAGCCATTGTTTGAACGTTAAATCATCAAGTTTGCGCCATGTCTCATCTACCGATGACAGCGCAATCGGAATGGCAAAAATTTTCTTACCGTCATTGCCGTAAGCCTGTTTCAGACGGCCTATCAAATCAAAAAACCGTTTGGAATCCGCATCTTCTTTCGGCAATAAATGTTCCACCCATTTATCCTGATATAAGAGGCGCGATTCGGGCGCATAGACCAAATCGGTTTCCCTAAAGCTGCCGTCTGACTGCAAAATACCGAAATCCGCCAGCATCTCGCGCACATACACGCTTTCTTTCGACGGCAAAGCCAAATAATGCGCACCACTCGGCGCTTTCAGGCCGTCTGAAGACGTATAGGCGGCATTGTTGCCATTGCGTTCAAACCCTTCTGCCAACAATACATCGCGGTGATTATGCTTCGCCAAATACCACAACGCCCCCAACCCAGCCGCACCGCCGCCGAGTATCAACGTATTGCACTCATAACGACGAGCCGGCGCTTGCAACAATTTTCGATCGCGCAACAAATGCCCCAGCGGCAAGCCGACACGGTTAATAGAAACCGACGGTTTGCGGTTGAAGTATTTGTAAGTCTGCCAAGAAAAAGCAGAAGCAGCGCCAAGCGCGGCGGTATAGCTGAGAAATTGACGGCGGGTTAGCATGTTTTATAAAAAGGTCGTCTGAAAAAATAAAAGTAAAACGGCACAACGAAGTTAAACAGATCTCACGTTATTTATGCCCTGCCGAATAACCATGATAGGAGCTGCCGGAATGCGATGAGTCGCTGTCTTCAGCTTTGACATAGTTGAACAAGACGGTAAGGAAAATGATGAAAGCAAAGAAAATAATCGTCCCTACCCGTTCTTCTTCGTAATCACGATCGTTTTTATATCTGTCAGAAACCCATATCCATACCAACGCACACAGACTGACCACTATACCGACAGGACTACGTAGATGCGGCGACAGCCAGGCCGGAAGGTTGACGATGATAAGAATCAGCATAGCAATGATACGGGCTACATTATCTCTACTCCCAACATTTCTATTGTCGCCCTTCAGCCAGTAAGAGAGCATCTCCTTAGTATCAAAAGACAGGCCGAATGCCTTTCTCATTTGACGGTAAGACACAGGACTGCTTTTACTCCAGACTATTTCATCCTTGCTCTGCTCGGAACACAGAATGACATTCCGGCCATAACTTTTCTTGCCGCTATATTCCTTGTAATGAAGCAAATCGCCTTGTTTGACTTTCCAATAAAAAGCACCAGCCGCTGCCTCGACCTGCCCGCGGTAATGATCAATCAACATTTCACCGGCAGGATTGCCACTTGAATCAAAGTCCGGCCATGTTTGTAAGGTTTCTGACAGCCGCCAGCGTTTTCCAGACTCAATCAGCCAGGCAAACCCTTGTTGAGTGTTATAAAGCAGATATTCCGTCCAGTATTCGGACTGATTTTGGTTATAGGACGATATTTCGGCAAATCTTACAGCCCCGATAATCAGATATTCTGTATCGTTCAGACGGCCTTTCGTACCTATGGAAAGTGTAAACAAGTTTTCTTGTTCTTTCCTTTGGGCATTTGCCTCCATCAACACAACAGTATCTTTTGTCGTGTTCAAACTGCTGCCGCAAGACTGACACAAAAGGAAAGAAGTAACACCACTTGGCCAATGGACAGGAGCGCCGCAATGCGGGCAGTTTTCAGAAAGAATCTCTCCTTTCAGACAGCCTGCACTTTCACGGATTTCATCATCACTGCGCTTATTTTCCAGCCTCAAACTGTCCAAACTGACTATGCGTCCGGAGTAGGAGTCCATTGGAAAAGTCGAATAATCCAAGGTCAAAAACAAATTGCCGCGTCGCCAGTCGCAAACCTCGCCTGTCGCTTGATTCCCAGATAGGTTAAACGGCAACTCGCCTTGCGCATCGGTATTACGGTAATGTATGGTGCGGACGTCTGACGCAATAAAGGTTTGGCCATTAAAGATCAACGAACTGGATCCGGCTTTCACCGACTTAAAATTTGGGGCTGACGTAGATTAGCCCTAAATTCCAC